>DAIPLA010000003.1:28744-44683 GCA_036769465.1 Candidatus Nanopelagicaceae bacterium | reverse complement strand
CGATTCGATTGGCTCATCAATACCTGGGACGAACCGCTCTCGCATCAATCCACTGAATTCGTAATTCTCGAGGGGGTCGGTTCAGGTCAGCGCGCCACAAGAGCGGCTACCTCAATCGCTATCTGGATTGATATTTCGCCCAAAGTGGGAATGGAGCGAGTCCTCGATCGAGATGGCTTTGGCATCGAACGAGAAATGAAGCACTTTAAAAAGCAGGAGCTGCTTCACTTTGCGACAGAGGGAACGGCCAGCGCGGCGGATTACTCGCTCGATGGTGCGTCCTAGCCAGCTCTAACACTCTTTACTCTCTAAGATTTTCACGTGTCAGACCTGTCAGGCCAACTTATCGATGGCCGCTACCAATTACAGCATCTTATTGCTGCTGGCGGCATGGCCAGCATCTACGCCGCCTTTGACACCCGATTGGATCGCAAAGTAGCGGTCAAGATTATGCATCCTCATCTGGCAAATGATGAGGACTTTGTACATAGATTTATTCGCGAGGCGAAAGCAACCGCTTCTCTCTCGCATCCAAATATTGTCGCTATTCAGGACCAAGGATGGAACGAAGGCGGAACACCTGCCGTTTTCTTGGTGATGGAGTTCATAGAAGGCTTCACCTTGCGAGAGTTGTTGCATGAGCGAGGCGCGCTTCCACCCGAAGTCGCGATTCAATACCTTTCGCCCGTTGTGAGCGCCCTGGTCGCCGCACATAAACAAGGAATCATCCATCGCGATCTCAAGCCCGAAAATATTTTGATTGCGAAAGACGGGCGCGTAAAAATCGCCGATTTCGGCCTCGCTCGCGGCGCGAGTCTCGGCAGCACGATGACGGTGGAATCGAGCGTTGTCCTCGGAAGCGTTTCGTATCTAGCTCCGGAGCAAGTCCAACGAGGTGTCAGCGATGCTCGAAGCGACGTCTATTCGCTCGGAATAATGTTCTTTGAAATGATAGTTGGGCAACGGCCATTTGACGGCGAATCACCGATTGCGATTGCGTATAAGCACGTCAATGAACGAGTACCCGCGCCCTCCGAACTCAAGCCCGGCTTGCCGAAATTGCTGGATGACATTGTTTTAAAGGCGACCGAGCCAAATCCGGACAAGCGTTACAAGGATGCGGCCGCCATGGAATTAGATATTCAAAAGTTAGAGCACGTGCTTGACCCCAGTCGACGACAATTAACGTTAGAGCTCGATGTTTCTCCGCTGATCGCAAAGCCAACCAAGTCTGCCAAAAGCGAGAAGCCCAACAAGCGCACCGAAGTTTCGAAGGCGAATGCCGGCGAGAGTAAACCACCGCGTCAGGGCCTTCGATTTGGTTCAGTCCCAGTCACATCACCCATCACCCGAACTTCATCATCCCCTACTCCTGGAATAGCGAGTGACGCTATGCGCGAAACAACCAACTCGACCGCAGAAATTCGCCGACGCAAGCTCTCGCGACGCGTGAAAAGAAATAGATTCATCGCGACCATCATCGTTCTGGGTGCGCTGGGCTTTGGTTGGTACCACTTCTTTGGTGCGGGTAGCGGCATCAGCGTCCCATCGGTCGCTGGACTCACTCAAACTCAGGCCGAAAACATGTTGCGTCCCTTAGGACTTAACGTCGATGTCACGACCAGCATTGCAAGCGAAGATGTTCCTGCCGGGACGATTATTTCTTCATCGCCGGGTGGCGGTGGGCACGTGAAGAAGGGTGGATTTGTACACCTGACGATCTCCACTGGCCCCGCTCAAATAGCCGTACCTCTCCTTGTTGGACTATCCCCTGCGGATGCAAACAAGGCAATCGCCGCCGCTGGTTTACAAATTGGCACAACGTCTCAGGCGTACAGCGACACGGTAACCGTTGGAGCGGTCATCGATGGCGTTCCATCCGCCGGCACGCAAGTGCGTAAAAATACTCAAATCAATTTGCTCGTCAGTCAGGGACCGGCGCCAGCGGGTGCGCAATCGTATGTGGGTCTCACCAGTGATCAAGCCCTTAACGAATTGACCGCGGCCGGCTATAACGTCCTGAGTAAATATGGATATAGCGAAACCGTTCCGCCTGGTTCGGTTATTAGTCAGTCTCCGCCAGCCAATACACCTTTACCTAAGGGTTCTAACGTCACGATCGTTATTTCGTCGGGTTCGGCGAAAGTGCAAGTACCCAACGTGCTGAAAGAGTCGGCTAAATCTGCGACGGCAAATCTTGAAAATCTCGGCTTTGTTGTAAAGGTGAAGAGCGAGGGCGCTCGAAAGTCCAAGGTCGTGATAGCCACCTCGCCTAAAGCGGGTGCGAAACTCAAGCGCGGTGGGACGGTAACAATCACCGTCAGATAGGGTTGCCAAATGGCTACCTCAAAAACCGCACTTCCTCGCCTCGGCGCACACACGCCCACCTCAGGTGGAATGGCGAAGCGATCCATTGCATACGCGCAGGAAATTGGGGCTGAGGCGATTCAAGTCTTTGCCTCTAATCCACGTGGCTGGGCCATGCCAGAAGCGAATCCGGTTGCCGACCAAGCCTTTCGTGAAAAAGCGCTCGAGCTTGATATCGAGACTTACGTACACGCGCCCTTCCTTATTAATCTCGGTTCGCCCACACCAAGCACCTACGAGAATTCGGTTGCTTCGACCGCCTACTCATTGAAGCGTGGTCGAGAAATCGGAAGTCATGGCGTCGTTATTCATACTGGTTCGGCGGTGGATGAGTCACACGTCGACAAGGCGTGGAAGCAAATCAACAAAGGCATGATGCCGGTCCTTAAGAAGTTAACCGATGAAGATCCGTGGCTGCTGTTGGAGCCCACAGCAGGTCAGGGTCAATCGCTGGTCAAGAAATTGGATGACCTGACAAAATATTTCGACGCACTCGAATGGCATCCAAAGGTTGGAGTGTGCCTAGATACATGCCATGTATTTGCCGCGGGACATGACATTTCTAAAAAGGGTGGAATGACCGAAACTCTTGACTTGCTGGTTAGTCTCGTGGGAATTGAACGCATCCAGCTCATTCACGCCAATGATTCAATGGATGTTTGCGGCGCCCTCAAGGACCGTCACCAGAACCTGGGCGATGGCGAAATTGGAATTAAGCCATTTGAAGAACTTCTTGCTCACCCGGCGGTTCGGACCGCACCCCTCATTCTCGAAACTCCGGGCATGGAACCAGAACACGGAAAAGAAGTAGCTCTCCTGAAAAAGATGCGCACAAAGATCAAATGAGTCAACGCTCGTTCGCTCGAAAAGAAATTATTTTTGCCGGACTACTTCTCGGCGTAGCAGCAATCTGGGGTGGCGCCTTTGTCGTTATGAAGGACACCCTGCACAGACTGGATGTGAATTCATTCCTCGCCTGGCGCTTCATTATTGCGACCATTGTGCTCATCGCACTTCGACCCCGTGCGCTAAAGGTGATTGACCTCAAGTTTCTCCTGAAAGGAATACTTGCTGGTGCCTTTCTCGGCTCAGGTTACATCCTCCAATCATTCGGCTTGACGATGACGACCGTTGCGAAGACCGGCTTCATTACGGGCTTGTATGTGGTGTTCACACCGCTTCTCGCGGCACTCGTGCTCCGCAAAAACATCAACACCTGGCAGTGGATTTCGGTTGGGATCGCGACCCTCGGACTTGGACTCCTCTCCTACAACGGATTCAGCGTTGCAACCGGCGATCTATTGGTCTTCCTATCCGCGCTGGCCTTTGGAGCCCACATCGTGACGCTCGGCGAATGGAGCGCGGGCATGGATGTGTACGCACTCACGATTGTGCAGCTCGGGACCTGCGCCGCGATTACAACCCTCGCCAGCTTTAAGAGCGGATTCCATATGCCACCAGATCACGGAGTGTGGTGGGCCATCATTTATACCGCCGTATTTGCGACAGCTATCGCCTTCATTTTCCAAACATGGGCGCAGTCGTTCATGCCTGCCACGACCGTCGCCGTTGTTTTGACGATGGAAGTAGTTTTCGCCGCGTGGTTCGGCGTCTGGATTGGACATGAAACAATGACCGCGAAGGTGCTCATTGGTGGCTTGCTGGTCGTCGCTGCCATGTATTTAATTATCCTTACCGAGAAATCAAACCCAAAGGTGGTTGAGGCAGCATGATCGATTTACGTTCGGACACGGTCACCAAGCCCAGCGATGCCATGCGCGAAGCCATGTTCAAGGCTGAAGTTGGCGATGACGTGTACGGCGATGACGTCACGGTAAATACACTCGAGGAACGCGTCGCTGAATTGTTGGGCAAAGAGGCCGGATTGTTCACGCCATCTGGTTCGCTCGCCAATCAGCTAGCGATTCGTATGTTGGTGAAGCCCGGCGAAGAACTTTTATCTGAAACAAATTCTCATATCGTTCGTGCCGAACTCGGCGCGGCAGCGGTCTTTAGTGGAATTACCACTCGCACCTGGCCGGACGAACGCGGCGTACTGAAGGCAGAACACGCGCTAGAAATTGCACGACCAAATTCAGGGCCATATTTAGTTTCGACCACGGCTATCGCTGTCGAAAATACCCACAACTTCGGCGGTGGCTCCATCCAACCATTGAAGGAAATTGAACTTCTGCGACGCGAAGCGACGGCGCTAGGCATCTCCATGCACCTCGACGGCGCCAGGTTATGGAATGCGCACGTGGCCACCGGAATTGCACTTAAGGATTACGCGCAAAATTTCGACACTGTATCGGTCTGTTTATCTAAAGGCCTTGGCGCCCCAGTCGGCTCCATCATGGTTGGACCGAAGGATCTAGTAGCGACCGCTCGACAATGGCGAAAGCGCTACGGCGGTGGCATGCGACAGATTGGAATCCTCGCCGCGGGCGGCCATTTCGCGCTCGACAATAACATCGCGCGTCTTGCCGACGATCATCGCCGTGCCAAGGCAATCGCCCAGGCCGCGTCCTCGGTTTCAGACACCTTTATCAATCCCGATCACGTCGAAACAAATATCGTCGCGTTGGACTTGCGAGCAATTAAGGCATCCGCGTCCGACATCAATGCAGCGCTAAAAAACGAGGGCGTGCTCGCGAGTGCGCTTGGGCCTAAATTTCTCAGGTTTGTGACTCACCTTGACGTCGATGATGCAGATATCGAAGAAACCTGTGCGGCAATTAAAAAAGTTTTAGGCAACGCCCTCGTGGCGTAAGAGCCATTCTTTTACTTCAAGGCCGTATCCATAATTTCCAAGCGCTCCCCCGGTTTTAACCACGCGATGGCACGGGATGATGGGCGCAATCAAATTTCGAGCGCACGCACTTCCTGCAGCCCGAACTGCATCCGGAGACCCCGCGCGCTTTGCTAAATCCGCGTACGACCAAACTTTTCCAGATGGAATTTTCCGCATCGCTTTCCACGCCGCCTGCGAAAATGGCGCACCGGGCTGACGCGTTTGGATCGCGTTGAACGCGTCCACATCGCCGTCAAAATAATCGCTTACTAAATCGCTAATAATCGGAATCGTTTTTACCCTCGAATGTTGCCGTGCCGAGTCATCGGGATCCATTCGTTCAAGTAAATCTTCAAAGCTTCGAAAGCCAGCCGCCAACAAAACGTGCTGATCGCTGATCAAATACAAGGTTCCGACTGGGGTCTTGGTCGAGGCGAGCTGAATCACGTTCTGAATATTATGTGAGATTTGCGCTATCCGAAAGATGCAATATCTGTGCGATAAGAGATATGGCCGCGATTAGCGATCGCGCAGCATTTCGGCCACGAGAAAGGCGAGCTCAAGCGATTGGGAATGATTCAAGCGTGGGTCGCAGGCGGTCTCATAACGAGTAGCAAGGTCCTCGTGCGAAATCTGCTCTCCGCCGCCGACGCACTCCGTTACGTCGTCACCGGTCAATTCGATGTGAATTCCGCCTGGATGAGTTCCGGCCGCCTTATGCACTTCGAAGAACCCACGTACTTCATCGGTCACGTCATCAAATTTACGAGTCTTGTATCCGCTCGGCGCTTCATAGGTATTTCCGTGCATCGGATCGCATACCCACAATACCTTTGCACCAGATTCAGTAACCGCTTTTACGAGTGGCGGTAATTTCTCACGAATCAGGCCAGCGCCCATTCGAGTAATTAAAGTGAGGCGACCTGGCTCATTGTTTGGATTGAGCTTGGCGATCATCGCGAGCGCATCTTCAGGAGTTGTCTTTGGGCCGAGCTTGATTCCGATCGGGTTTTGAATTTTTGCAGCAAAATCCATGTGTGCGCCGTCGAGTTGGCGGGTCCGCTCACCTATCCACACAAAATGCGCAGAGACGTCGTATGGCAGGTTGGTGCGCGAATCGATGCGGGTAAGCGCCTTCTCGTACTCGAGAATGAGCGCCTCGTGACTGGAGTAAAAATCTACGGTCTTGAATGCTTCAGGATCGACGCCAGCCGAAGCCATGAAATCGAGCGCGCGTCCTAATTCGGTAGCCATCTGCTCATAACGAGCGCCAAATCGAGGATCGCTAACGAATCCCTTGTTCCATTCGTGAACCTGGCGAAGATCGGCAAATCCACCTTGAGTGAAGGCGCGAACAAGATTGAGGGTCGCAGATGATGTGTTGTAGACCTGAACCAACCGTTGTGGATCCGGCCGACGCGCTTCCGCGGTGAATTCGATGTCATTGACCGCATCACCACGATATGCAGGCAGGGTTACATCGCCACGGGTCTCATCGTTGTTGCTGCGTGGCTTGGCAAACTGTCCAGCCATACGACCGACCTTAATCACTGGCAAGCTCGCAAAGTACTGAAGCACAGCGGCCATCTGGAGAATCGTCTTGATGCGATTGCGAATCGAATCAGCGGTTGCGGCCGCAAAGGTTTCGGCGCAATCTCCGCCCTGCAACCAGAATGCTTTTCCTTCTGCTGCTTCAGCGATGCGTGCCTTCAAATTATCGCATTCGCCAGCAAAGACCAATGGTGGCAGCTTCTTTAAGGTATCAACAGCGGCGCGAACTTCTGCGCCATCTGGACCGCCCGGCCATTGTGGCTGCTGTGCAGCCACAAGGCCCGGAGTGAAGAGCGATTCTAAATTAGCCAAAGAAAACTTCCGCTTCGGCATACAGCTCTGGACGAACAAGCTTGAGTTCAGTGGTGGCAGAAGCTAGTGGAACGCGCGCAATTGTTGTTCCGTGCAACGCGACCATCTTGCCGAAATCACCTTCGTGAATCGCGGTAATCGCGTTCACACCAAACCGAGTGGAGAGCACGCGATCGAACGCCGTTGGCGATCCGCCGCGCTGGATATGACCGAGCACCACGGTGCGGGTCTCCTTGCCAGTCTTCGCTTCGATTTGTTGCGACAACCACTCGCCGATGCCGGAAAGCTTGACGTGACCAAATGAATCCAAGGTCTGGTCCTTGACCATCATGTCGCCATCTTGCGGAATAGCACCTTCAGCAATCACGATGATGGGCGCAAAGCCATCTGCGAAACGACTCTCGACCCACTTCGCTACCTTGTCGACAGAGAACTTAACTTCTGGAATCAAAATTGCGGTCGCACCGCCAGCGATACCCGCGTGGAGCGCAATCCAGCCAGCGTGACGTCCCATGACCTCAACAACGAGTGCGCGGTGGTGGGACTCAGCTGTGGTGTGCAAACGATCGATCGCCTCCATAGCGATATTCACCGATGTATCGAATCCAAAGGTGTAATCGGTGTTGTTCAGATCGTTATCGATTGTCTTGGGAACGCCAACAACCTTTACGCCCAACGAATCGAGCTTTGTTGCAACGCCCAATGTGTCTTCGCCGCCGATTGCAACAAGCGCGTCGACGCCCATCTTCGCCAAATTCTCCTTAATGCGCTCGACGCCGTTCTCAATTTTGAATGGATTTGTGCGTGACGAGCCAAGAATTGTTCCGCCCTTGGGCAAGATGCCTCGGGTGGTCTCCAAATTTAACGGCATGGTCAGGCCTTCGAGCGGGCCCTTCCATCCATCACGAAAGCCGACGAACTCGTAGCCATATTCCTTAACACCCTTGCGGACAACGCCGCGAATAACTCCATTGAGGCCGGGGCAATCTCCGCCACCAGTAAGGACACCAATACGCATTACAAACTCCAGATCGGATGAGAAAAAGTTAGCCGTCGACAGTGACCCCACAAGTCTACCCTCAGTAGGCTCTGCCTCATGCCGAATAGTTCTGAGCAGGTGCTGGTCGCAGGGGTGGATTCATCAACCCAATCCGTGAAAGTCGTCATCCGCGACGCTCGGTCAGGAGAGCTCATTCGCGAAGGCAGAGCGAGCCATCCGGATGGAACAGAAGTGGATCCAGCGCATTGGTGGTCTGCGCTCAACGAGGCAATCGCACAAGCGGGCGGACTGTCCGACGTGCAGGCAATTTCTATCGGCGGACAACAACACGGCATGGTCGCGCTCGATGAGCACGGAGAAGTAATTCGCCCTGCGCTTCTGTGGAACGACACTCGATCCGCAGAGAGCGCGGTCACTCTCAATACTGAATGCGGTGGCTCATCCGCCATTGCGAAAGCTGTTGGATCATCGCTCGTCGCATCATTCACCGCAAGTAAGGTTCGATGGTTGGCCGATAACGAACCACTGAACGCCAATCGCGTAGCTGCAATAGCACTTCCGCACGATTGGTTGTCGTGGAAGCTTTCTGGCTCCACCGACTTAAAAGATCTCTTCACCGATCGATCTGATGCGTCCGGCACCGGATACTTTGATTCGGTCACATCCGAATATCGTCATGACATCTTTGCGAAAGCGCTGAAATCGGATCGCGAAGTCGTTCTGCCGCGAATCGTTGGGCCTAATCAGTTTGGTGCAACCACCGCAGATGGTTTAAAAATTGGCGCGGGCGCTGGCGACAACGCGGCTGCTGCGCTCGGTGTCGGAGCTCAACCGGGCGATGTTGTCGTGTCATTAGGAACCAGCGGAACTGCATTCGCGGTTTCCGAGACACCCACACACGAAGGAACCGGCACCGTTGCAGGTTTTGCAGATGCAACCGGCCGATTTTTACCGCTGGTCTGCACCCTCAACGCGGCTCGCATCATGGATGCCGCGACCAAAATTTTGGGCGTCGACTTTGACGAACTCGCAGCCTTGGCGCTTTCGGCCGAACCTGGCGCGCACGGTCTAACTCTGCTTCCATATTTTGAAGGCGAGCGCACGCCAAATCGTCCACACGCTACCGGCGTCTTCGCGGGCATGAATCTCTCGAATTCAACGCAAGAAAATATCGCGCGAGCGATGATTGAAGGAATGCTCTGCGGATTAGCCGACGCGGTTGATGCGCTTGTTCAATTGGGCGTCGATGTTAAACGAGTTCTGCTCGTTGGCGGAGCGGCAAAAAATCCAGCCGTGGCACCCATTGCATCCGCGCTCTTTGGCCGGGAAGTTTTACTACCGCCACCTGGTGAGTACGTTGCGGATGGCGCGGCGAAGCAAGCGGCGTGGGCGCTCTTAGGTGGCGAGACTCCCCCGACATGGAATTTTGGCGACGTGGAAAAGTTTTCTTCGGCTCCCACCCCGGAAGTGCTTCGCCAATATCGAGAACTTCGAGATCGCACCGAGGGCTGGTAAATCATGACTCTCAAACCTGAGATGCAGGCCTACGTCGACGCGATGGCTGCGTCGGGATTGCCGGCGCAATGGGAAGCTCCGGTTTCGGTGTTGCGAGCCAACACCGAAGGTCGACCCGCTCTCTCCGGAACGCCAGAAAATATTTTCAACGTCGAGCATCGATTCATCCCTGGCCCTACGGCTGATCTCCCGGTTCGAATTTATCGGCCTCATAATAAAAGTGCGCTACCGGCTTTGATCTTTTTCCATGGCGGCGGGTGGGTGCTCAGCAATCTCGGTGTTTACGAACAAGCCCTTCGCTCGTTAGCCAATCGAGGTCAGTTCATTGTGATTGCCGTGAATTACCAAAAGGCGCCAGAGCATCCATTCCCCATCCCGTTTGACGATTGTTATGCGACCGTGGAATGGGTCGTAAAGAACGCCGAGAAATTGGGAATCGAACCGAGCATGATCGGAGTAGCCGGCGATAGTGCTGGTGGAAATCTTGCCGCGGGCGTCGCGATAAAGGCGCGTGATTGCAACCTCGATCTCGCTTTCCAGACGCTGATATATCCGTGCATCGAACCCGCGATGAAAGGTGAATCCGCCAAAGTTAATGGCACCGGGTTTGGTCTTACCACGCGTGGAATGAAATGGTTTTGGGAGCAATATCTCCAACGTGCGCATGACGCGAAAAATCCGTATGCGGTTCCATCGGCGGCGAAAACACTGACCGGGGTGGCGCCAGCGATTGTCATCACTGCCGAGTTCGACCCATTGCTTGACGATGGATACGGATACGCCGACATGCTGAAGGGCGATGGCGTAACCACGGTTTATCGCGAGTACGAAGGCCAGATCCACGGATTCTTTAGCCTGGCGGCCGTTACCGACGATGCGATTGCCCTACAAAACTTTCTCGCAGACGAAATCAACGCGCTCCTCGATCGATAAGGGCGGGTAAGGTTCACCAAATGTCGCGCCGTAATTGGTTTCTCTTCTTCCTCGTTGGCCTGTTGTGGGGCGTGCCTTATCTTTTAATGAAGGTTGCAGTACGCGAGTTGGCGCCCGTTGTTATCGTCTTTGGCCGGGTTTTCATCGGCTCGCTGGTCCTGATTCCGATTGCAATAAAGCAAAAGACGCTCTCGCTTGCCTTCAAAAACTTTAAATTTGTAGCCGCGTACGCGGTCGGCGAAATGGTTCTGCCCTGGATTTTGATTAGCTCGGCCGAGAAAAAGATGAGCTCTGGGCTTGCTGGATTGCTGGTTTCCACCGTCCCCATTTGGTCGGTCATCATTGCCTCGCTCCGAGGCGACAAGACCGTCTGGCATCGCAAGCGCCTCTTTGGGCTCGTCCTTGGATTCGTTGGACTCGTCCTCGTCGTGGGAATTGAAAGCTTCTCCGGAAACCAAAGTTTCTCCGCAATCTTGATGATTTTGATTGCCTCTGTCGGTTACGCCGGTGCGACCAACTTGGTCAACGCCAAAATTCCACACGTGGACGGGATTGCCATTAACGGCATCGCAATGACCATCACGGCGATTTTTTATCTCCCGTTCGTATTTCTCAATCTTCCCAAGCACCTACCTTCTGGCGAGGTGTCGCTCTCGTTGCTCGCGCTCGGCATTTTCCCTACGGCGCTGGCATTCATTTATTTCTTCCAACTCATGTATTCCATTGGTCCGGCCCGAGGATCGCTTGTCACTTACCTGAACACGGCATTTGCGGTTATCCTGGGCGTCATCTTGTTGCGCGAGCCACTGACGATTGGAATCATGGTCGGACTCCCGATGGTGCTGATTGGTTCGTACTATGCGAGCCGAAAAACCACGACCGCGTAAGGACTATTACTTTTCTGAGAAGCCCAATCGTGCAAGGAGCTTGGGATCGCGTTGCCATTCCTTTGACACCTTAACGTGCAGACCTAGATAAATCTTCGCGTCCAAGAAGGTTTCAATATTCAATCTCGCTTGAGTTCCGATGGCTTTCAAACGAGATCCTTGTGGTCCGATAATGATTGCCTTTTGACTATCCCGCTCGACGTGTAAGGTCGCGTGAATGTCGTAAAAATTCTTTCCCTCGCGTTGTGACATCTCGTCAATCGAAATAACCACAGAATGCGGGAGCTCTTCGTACAGGTTCTCAATCGCTACTTCCCGAATCAATTCGGTGATCGTCATCTCGGCCGCCTGGTCAGTGGTGATGTCCTCGGGATAGAGGCTGGGCGACTCGGGCAAGGACTTTGCTAATAATTCAAGCAAGAGATCGGTCTGCTCTTCTCGCTTTGCACTAATCGGGACGATTTCCTTCGGTGTAATTCCCAATTTGTTCGCAAAGTCCGCGACGTTCTGCAAATGAGCAATGAGCTCTTCCGGCTTTACGCGGTCGATTTTTGTAACCGCGAAATAGATGTTTCGCTGATTCGCGATTGAGCGCGCGATGAATTCATCGCCGGCGCCAATGGCTTCATCTGCCGGAAGGCACAGTACGGCGGCATCTACAGACTCTAAGTTTTCGGTGACCATTTCGTTGAGCCGCGCGCCAAGTAATGTCTTTGGCTTATGCACTCCGGGCGTATCCACAACAATCATTTGGTAATCCGGGCGGGAGATAATTCCTCGAATCGGATTGCGAGTGGTGTTCGGATGGTGAGAGGTGATGGCAATCTTCTGACCCACAAGCGCGTTGATCAATGTGGACTTACCAACGTTCGGGCGTCCGATAATCGCGACAAAGCCAGCTGCATGCGGCTTTGTCGGAGAAGTCATACCCGTATTCTCTCACTCGATGGCCATCGGCATTACCAGCTCTAATATGTCCGGCACGGACGTCACAAGCTCTGCGCAGCGCTCGCCAATCAATCGATGGCAACCTTCGCTCGTCGGTGAGTTGATCGGCCCAGGTACTGCCATCACTGGACGAAAGATTTCCGCCGCGTCACGCGCTGTTCGCAACGACCCGCTTCGAAATGCTGCTTCCACGACGATTGTGCCTTTTGATAGCGCCGCAATTATTCGATTGCGCGTGAGAAAGCGGACCGGAATGGCCGGGACTTGTGGCATCACCTCGCTGATCAATAACCCATCGTGAGTAATTTCCTCAAATAGTCGTTCGTGGCCCGACGGATAATTCTTCGAAATTCCACCAGCGAGCACCGCGCACGTTACCCCCTCCGCCAGCAACGCTCCTCGATGAGCAGCGGCATCGATTCCGTACGCTCCCCCGCTAATCACTGCCCAATCCCGATCGACAAATCCCGCGGCAAAGTCAGATGCAATAGTTGCCCCGTAGTTGGTGGGGTTTCGCGTGCCCACTATCGAGATTGATTGGTTTAGGCGCTCAAGATTCTCTCGGTTACCCGTGATGATGAGTCCGATTGGAATTGAAGCCAAGTCGTTGAGTTGCTCGGGCCAGTCGCTGCACTCCGGCGTCAGGAATTCACCACGCGCCCGTAAAATCTCCTCGAGTACATCCGCGCCGGCAAGAGATTCAAGTCGCTCGGATATCCGTACGGCCGAATGTTTTGAGTCAGCGTATCTCCCAGTGCGGATTCGATCTCGCAAGCTGATTGGCCCATGCACATCCATCTCGTCTGACCAAAATTTGGAGCCGCCCTCAATCGCGGCGAAGAGTTCGAGCCGAGCCGCACGCTCCGGAGCAAGCGTCATAGATAGTTCTCGAGTCCCGAGCGGAGCGCATAGGCGTGCGAAACATCTTCAAGCGTGGGTTGGTCGTGTGAATGTAAATCTGCGATGCTCCATGCCACCCGTAGCACGCGATGAAATCCACGCGCATTTAATCGTTCGGCATCGACTTCAGAATGCAGCATCTGCATTGCGGCGCGTTCCGCGGCATACTTCTTATGTAACGCGCTGCCAGGAATTTGTGCATTTCTTACCCACGATTCTTCCTGAAATCTCGTCCGCGCACGATCGCCAGCACGAATGACGCGATTTCGTATCGTGGCGCTTGATTCGCGTTCGGATTGATCGGCTAGCTCTGTCCGCGATGGCGGCAAGACGGGAATTCGGATATCGATTCGATCCAGCAATGGACCAGAGAGGCGCTGGAAATATCTTGCCCTTGATATTGCTGAACACGTACACGCGCGGCCGCGGCCAAAGAATTTTCCACACGGACAGGGATTCGCCGCTAGCACGAGCATGAATCGTGCCGGGTAGGTAACGCTTCCGATAGCGCGCGAAATCGTGATACTTCCGGATTCGAGTGGTTGACGTAATGACTCCAACACGACCCGACTACATTCTGGCGCTTCGTCGATAAACAACACCCCAAAGTGCGCCAACGAACAAACCCCGGGTCGAATCTGCTTATTGCCTCCGCCGACCATTGATACCGCCGTGGCGCTATGGTGCGGTGATAAAAATGGTGGCTCATTTCGCTGAAATTTCTCCGGCTCATACTGACCAGCGATCGAATGCACGGATAACACTTCAAGAAGGTCGTCGTCGCTCAACGGCGGGAGGATCGTTGGAATTCGTTCTGCCATCATGGATTTGCCAGTGCCCGGTGGGCCCACCATCAAAACGTGATGACCGCCAATCGCCGCTATCTCGAGTGCATTTTTTGCGGCGGATTGACCCGCAACATCCGAGTAATTCAACGTGGATACCGATTCGCGGCTTAACTGCGCGAGCTCTTCCGTTTGAACTCCTGTGGCGCATCCACTCGAGTAATACTCAAGTATCTCCCTCAAGGTTTGGACTCCGATGATGGAAATTCCTGCAACGCGTTGAGCTTCCCAAAGATTGCCTGTCGGAACAATCGCAACAACAAATCCTGCTTTCTTGGCCGCTAAAACAAGTGGGAGAATTCCAGGTACCGAGCGAACCTCCCCGCTCAGCCCGAGTTCACCCAAAATTACCGAGCCCGCCGTGCTTTCTTCGCTGACCACACCTTGTGCAACCAGTAGCGCAACAGCAATCGGCGCATCAAAGGCGGAGCCACTTTTTGGAAGCCACGCTGGCGAGAGCGAGACTGTAACTTTTCGATTCGGCCACGTTCCGCCAGAATTCATAATGGCTGAGCGAACGCGCTCTTTGGATTCACCTAACGCCGCATCAGGAAGTCCGAGCAAGGTATATCCCGGTAAACCATCGGCGATGTCGACTTCGATTTCAATGGGCAGGCCCTCGAGTCCCAATAGAGTGAATGTGGATATCCGGGATACCGTCATTGGATTGACCCAATTCGATAATCAATTTCGTGAAGATTAAGGCCATCTCCGACGATCGCCGAAAAATCTAATCGGAATGATCTTTTGGCGATCGGAGATTCTCGCATCCACGCCCGTGCTAATAGCTCCAGTCGAGTTGCTTTACGATGATTAATTGCTTCGAGCGGATGCCCGAACCGATGTGAACTTCTAGTTTTAACCTCGACAAATGCAACGATGCCGGTTGGAGCAAGTGCAACGATGTCTATCTCGCCAAGTTTTCGACGCCAGTTGCGATCTAAGAGGAGATAATCTTTGGCAAGCAAATACTCAATCGTTTTCTCCTCGCCCCAAGCTCCAAGAACATTATTCCTTTGCGTCATGAAAGAACGCTACGTCTCCAATATTCATGTCATTTAAAGCGCAAGAAATTCTGTGGACAGAAAAGAATGTGGACTAAAGCAACTCCGCGACGTTCGCAAACGACTTTCGGTGATGCACAGTCACTCCGTGCTTGCGCAGAGCATCCATATGTAGCGCGGATGAATATCCTTTATGGCCTTCGAACCCGTACTCAGGAAATTCTGCGCCGATTTTGATCATGATTCGGTCGCGATACACCTTTGCCAAAATAGATGCCGCACTGATGGTCGTGGCTACTTGATCGCCCTTCCAGACCGCGAGGTTGGGCGTAGCGAGTCCAGGGATGGCATAGCCATCGGTGAGAACGTATTCCGGAGCTGGGTCTAAATCCGCGACCGCTCGACGCATGCCTTCAATATTGGATTTATGAAGTCCGAATGAATCAATCTCTTCTACCGATATCTCGATAATCGAATGTGCCTCGGCGCAATCAAGGATGACGTCGAAGAGTTCTTCTCGTAATTTTTCGGTGAGCTTTTTTGAGTCTTGCACTCTCGCCAACGCCGGATCAAACGGATTTTTCAAAATGACGGCGGCAACGACAAGTGGTCCGGCGCATGGGCCTCGCCCTGCTTCATCAACGCCCGCGATTTTGGTTAGACCGGAATCGCGAAGCGTCTTCTCAATGCTTGACTGCAACCTTCGATAAATCGTGGCCGACGCTGAGGAAACCGATGTGATTGAACGGCCAGACGATGAACTCCGCACGCCCTACGACGTCGCTCAACGGAACCATGCCCTTGTGAATGTCATCGGTATGAAAACGAGAGTCAGCACTTGCACCACGATGATCGCCCATTACCCAAATAAAACCATGTGGGA
>DAIPLA010000003.1:8271-28644 GCA_036769465.1 Candidatus Nanopelagicaceae bacterium | reverse complement strand
TGTCTCAACAACAGGTGTCTCGACTACTTCTTCAACAACTGCTTCAACGACTGGCGCAGCCTTAGGCGCAGCAACCGGGGTCTCTTCAACGATGAACTCGTTGTTCGCGCCACGGCGTTCCTTAATCTTCGATGCCTTACCGCGAAGCTCGCGGAGGTAGTACAACTTCGCGCGGCGAACATCGCCACGACGGACCATCTCGAACTTCTCGATGACCGGTGTGTGTACTGGGAATGTGCGCTCTACGCCGATTCCGTAAGAAAGCTTGCGAATAGTGAATGTCTCGCGGACGCCGGAACCTTGGCGACGGATGACGATGCCCTGGAAGACTTGGATACGGCTCTTGTTACCTTCGATAACGCGAACGTGAATCTTGATTTCATCTCCGGAGCGGAAGTTGATGACATCGGTACGGAGTGAAGCAGCATCGACTGCGTCTAACACGTTCATGAGGTTTCCTAACATCTAGTGAGGCTTGCGTTGGCTCTGACCTACTGGCGCGAGCGCCTGGGTGAACCGCGGTTCGAATAGAGGGCTATCTTGCCACAGCGAGTGGCAGGGGGCGAAATTGGCCCCACAGGTCCTGACGGATCTGGCTAGAGCTAGCCCACCAGCCTTTTCAGGCTCGGATAGAGGGTCGGCCCGGCAGCCACAACGGTCTCTCCCGCGTGGATATCGCCCGTAACGACCGCTCCCGCCTCGGCGGCAATCAAGCCGCCGGCCGCCAAATCCCATTCCTTTAATCCAAATTCGAAGTAGCCATCCAACGCGCCCATCGCCACATAACAGAGGTCCACCGCCGCCGCTCCGGCTCGACGAATATCTCGGCACTGCGGAATTATTTTCTCTACGACGCCTGCTTGGAATTTTCGACGATCTCGATCGTAAGCAAAGCCGGTTCCTAACAAAGCCATTTCTAGCTCGACCGGTTCGTTGCAGCGAATCGCTTCACCATTGAAAAACGCCCCGCCGCCACGAGTCGCGGTCCACAAGGAATTTGTCGTGGGCGAATAGACAACGCCAACGCATACGCCGGATTCATCCTTAGCGGCGATGCTTACATTCCATCCAGGTAATCCATAAAAATAATTAACCGTGCCATCAAGTGGATCAATCACCCACGTAATTCCGGAGGTCGAATCGCGGGCCGCGCCCTCTTCACCGATGATGCCGTCGGTGGGGCGAGCGGCAAGAAGTGACTCCACGATTAGTTTTTCGCTAGCGATATCCATCTGGGTAGCGAAGTCCACCGCAGACGTTTTTTCGGAGAGCGCAAAGGTCGCTGGTCGATTGGCCAATAACTCGCCCGCCGCCAGCGCGACCGATTCGGCTAGCTCCAAGAGGGCGGAAAAATCCGCTGCGCGCGCGTTCATCCCTCTACTCTAATCTCAATTCTGGAGGCGGTAGCTGAAAAAATGTACCCGCTGTGGCACTCTTGCCCCATGAGCAGCGACCACGAGGACGAGGTAATTGACCTCCGCCTAGTAGGACGTTCCGAGGACGGAAATCACCTCGAGTTCTCCGATATTCACAACCGTCACTACCAAGCTCGCCTCAGCGACACTTTGCGCGCTGCGGTCAATCAACCTCGGTTAGCGGCGATAAAAATTGAAAGCGACGAACCCACCACCTCCGTGAAGGACGTTCAGTCTCGCCTGCGCGCAGGTGAAAGCATGGATGCAATTTCTCGGACGACCGATTGGTCCTTGGAGAAAATCGAAAAATTTGCCGGTCCCATCTTGCAGGAACGCGCCTTCGTCATTGCGCAAGCACTTAAGTCGCCGATCCGTCGAGATGCTTCATCGCCTACATTGCAAGAGGCCATGATTTCGCAACTCGCAACGCACGGCGTTGACGTCGACGAGGTCGAATGGAACACCCATCGTCGTCGCGACGGGTTATGGGATATCGCGCTGTACTACCCCAACCGTGATGGTCAAGCCGATGCGCACTGGTCATTTAATTCAAGCACTGGAACTCTGACCGCCGAGGATGATTCGGCAAAGTGGATTGCAGGCGAAGCGAAAGAGTCTCGCCCACGCACTCCATCGCAAGGTCTGGTTTATCCAACCCAGAACACCGGCCCTGCTCCGCGACTTGTTTCGGTGAAAGAAGAGACCGTCTCTATCGAAGTCTCCGAAACCTTTGAATTTGAAGACGAGAATCAAGATGCAGGATTTGAAAGCGATGCGGTTGAAGCTGATGCCGAAGCCGATGGCGTCGTTAAGCGCGTCAAGCTTCCTTCATGGGACGACATCATGTTCGGAAGCAAAAAAGATCGTAACGACGATTAATTTCGTCGCGAAGTTGCAGAGCTAAACGGTTATCTAAACGGTTGCGGTAAGTAGCGGCACCGACGTCTCAATCTCGGTCAGCCCGCCGTGATGACCTACCATTCCGGTTTCTTGCTTCACTCGCTCTGGGTCCACAAGTATCAAGTCGTCGTTGGGAATGACCACCATGTCACCCATTCGATCATCACTGTCGGCTGAAACATCGGATCCAAACAACTCTGCGGACATTGCCTCTGGCTTTGTGAAAACTCTCGCTCGATTCTGAAGTGTCTCGCGCCAGATTGCCGCCGTGTCGGCCGCGGAGCCATCCTGCACATAAATATGTCGCGCTCGAGGCTCGCCTCCGACCAGCGTGACGTTCTGCATCAACGAGTTATCTACGCCGAGTACCACGTGATTCGCTGAGTTGACCATGCCGTGGTCCGATGTCATCCAGATCCGAGTGCCACTCGGCAGCGCTTCACGCAACGATGAAAGCAATTCCGCGACGACCTTCAGCGCCTCCAGCCACTTGTCCGAACCCACGCCCGCATCATGACCAGCGGCATCAAGATTGTTTATGTATACATAAGCAAACGAGCGAGGTTGAGAAAGTGCGCGCACGGTTTCGGCGACCATATCCGGAAGATGATTCGCGCCGAAATATGTCGCACCGCGCAACGCGGCTTGAGTAAAACCCGATCCCTCATATCGTTTGGCTGCCACGTGATGAACATGAATTCCATCGGTGACCGCGCGTTCGAACAAAGTGGGGGTGGATTGCCACACAACAGGGTCAACGCGTTCATCCCATTTCAACGAATTCAATAATCGACCGGGTTCGCCCGAGCGCGGAACCCGAACCGTGTAACCAAGCATTCCGTGGACGCCTGGAAGAACACCAGTGCCAAAAGATGAAAGGTTCGTCGCTGTTGTCGATGGGAAGTGCGAAGTTAATGGTGCAAGCGAATTCATCTGGGTAAAGATGGGAAACTCGCTCCCAAAATTCGCCATCGCCGATTGGCCGAATCCATCAATGAGTACGAAGCACTCGCGCTGGCCGGCGCTCGAGTCGAGGTTAAGCGGATTTGATGCGGTCGATAGTCCTAACGAAGCGAAGATGGAGTTCGAGAGCCCGGCTAGATTGCTCGTCGAATTCATATGAGTATCTTGCCGTATGGGGTGAGGTAATCTCGGTGCGTGATTAAGTATTCAACAGAAGTCATCGCCGCTCGATCAGCTGGCCAACCCATCGTCGCGCTCGAATCTACGATCATCAGTCATGGATTACCTCGCCCGACAAACCTTGAAGTCGCGCGCGATGTCGAATCCATCGTTCGCGCCGCAGGCGCGGTCCCAGCGACGATTGCGTTGATTGATGGCGTGATCCACGTCGGTCTAGAAGAGGATCAGCTCGTCCGAATTGCGACCGACGATTCCGTTATTAAGGCATCTACCCGCGACCTTGCGATTGTCGGGCTGACCAAGCAATCCGCCGCAACGACCGTCGCGGCTACTGCGCATATCGCCAAGTTGGCGGCGATTGATGTTTTTGCAACCGGCGGTTTAGGCGGCGTGCATCGTGGTCATTCCTACGACGAATCGGCTGACCTCACCGCATTGTCACAACTCGAAATCATTATTGTCTGCGCCGGCGTGAAATCTATTCTTGATGTCGCCGGAACGTTGGAGCGACTTGAGACCTATTCCGTCCCCGTGTTGGGTTACAAGACCAACAAGTTCCCTGGTTTTTATCTCACTGATTCTGGTTTCGAGATTGAACATCGCGTGGATTCGGCGCAAGAGATCGCGTCGATCTGGAAGAACCGAGGCGCGCTAAAGACGAATGACCGTGCGATTGTTGTAACCAATCCGGTTCTGAATCAAATGAACCCAACGCTCCACGACGAGATTCTCAATTCCGGCCTCGCGGCGGCATCGGCAAACCACATAGTCGGCAAAGCGGTGACGCCGTTCTTGCTCGAGCACTTTCACACCGCCAGCAAAGGTGAGTCGCTACGAGTCAATATCGACATTATCAAATCAAACTCACAACTGGCTGCTGAAATTGCAGTCGCTCTTAAGAAGTAGTCAGAAACAAATCGCTTCCGATGACTAAAGTCCTCTGTATCGGCGACATCATGTTGGATGTCACTGCGGTCACGGGGCGAGAGTTGGAACAAGGCGTAGAAACACGTGCGCATATCTCCACCCAAGGCGGAGGTGCAGCGGCAAACGTGGCTTCATGGTTGGCCATGAACGGGACGCATACATTCTTGGTCACTCGAGTCGGAGATGACGCCGCGGGCCGAACCCTTTTGGACGAGCTCGATCGATTCGGTGTAGAGCACTCGACCACCGTTATTGAAGGCCTCAGCACCGGCGTTGTCATTGTGATTGTTGATGCCATGGGAGAACGCACGATGTTTCCCGATTCTGGCGCGAATGCTGGTCTTGGGTTGGCGGACCTGCCTGACCTTTCAGATTTTGCAGTCCTGTATTTATCTGGCTATCCGCTCATCAATCAAATTTCGCGCCCTGGCGTATTGCAGATTATCGATAAGGCGAAGAGCGTTGGGCTTCCGATCGTCTTCGATCCCGCCACTGTAGGAGTCCTTCGCGAAGTAGGTATTCCCACGGTTCGCGAATGGCTGAAAAATATGGATGTCCTCATTTTGAACGAGGAAGAGGCCCACTTCTTAACAGGGTTGGGCAATCCTATTGATGCATCCGCTGCGCTTTTGGAATTGGTCCCCACTGTGGTGATCAAGCGAGGCGGTGCTGGCGCGCTCGCACAATCGCGAAATTATCCTCTGGTTCAAGTGCCGGCGGTGCCTACCACTGTTGTTAATACGACCGGCGCTGGCGATGCATTCGCGGCTGGATTCATCCAGGTGTGGGTGCAATCGAAGGATTCATCAAATCTTGAAGCCGCGATAAGCCGAGGAGCCGAACTTGGTGGGCGATGTGTTGCACATATCGGCGCCCGTCCGCTTGTCGCTCCCCGATAAAGTGAGGTTTATTGGGCAAGATAGCGCCCATGGCAAAAACACCTAAAGCCGTTCTCCCGAAACCTGGCGAGAACCCCGGTCGCATCGTCGACATTGATGTCTCGCAGGAGATGTCTGAATCATTCTTGGAGTACGCGTACTCGGTTATTTATTCGCGCGCACTGCCCGACGCTCGCGATGGTTTGAAGCCCGTACAACGCCGCATACTTCATCAGATGTCAGATATGGGATTGCGCCCTGATCGTGGTCACGTGAAGTGCGCTCGTGTTGTCGGTGAAGTGATGGGTAAGTTGCACCCTCACGGCGATGGCGCGATCTACGACGCGATGGTCCGTATGGCACAGCCGTTCTCCATGCGCCTGCCTCTTATTGATGGCCACGGAAACTTTGGCTCGCTCGATGCCGGTCCAGCCGCGATGCGTTACACCGAATCACGTCTCGCAACGCCGGCGATGGCGATGGTGGATGAGTCCGATGAAAACACGGTGGACTTTGGCGGAAACTATGACGGCCAGCTTCTGGAGCCGCTTGTCCTTCCTGCTGCATTCCCTAATCTTTTGGTCAATGGCGCTACTGGTATCGCGGTGGGCATGGCAACCAACATGGCGCCACACAACCTTGGCGAAGTTATTGCTGCGACTAAATATTTGATTGAAAATCCAAAGGCAACCCTTAAGCAACTGATGAAATTCGTTCCAGGTCCTGACTTCCCGACCGGTGGCGAGTTGGTGGCTACCGAAGGGATTGCCGAGGCATACGCCTCTGGCCGCGGCTCATTCAAGGTTCGTGCGACGGCCGTCATCGAGAAGGTCACCTCCCGCAAGATGGGCATCGTGATCACCGAGTTTCCATACAACATCGGTCCGGAGAAAGTGGTCGAGAAGATCGCCGACTTGGTCAAGGCCAAGAAAATTCAGGGCATCTCGGACATCATCGATTTATCTGATGGCCAACAAGGCACCAAGGTCGTTGTAGAAATTAAGAATGGTTACGAGCCAGAGGATATTTTGGCAAACCTCTACAAGCTGACCCCGATGGAAGATCAATTCTCCATCAACGCCGTCGCGCTTGTTAACGGTAAGCCACAAACTCTCGGGCTTAAAGAATTGCTTCAAGTCTTTATCGACCACCGCATCGAAGTAGTTCGTCGACGCTCTGAATTCCGTTTGGGCAAGGCGCAGGCCCGGTTGAACTTGGTCGATGGCTTGCTCAAGGCGATCATCGATATCGATAAGGTCATCAAAATCATCCGCGCCAGCGAGGATGCTTCCGCCGCAAAGGACGCGTTGATTAAGGGCTTCAAGCTCAGCGATGAACAGGCCACATATATCTTGGATATGCCGCTTCGCCGTCTGACAAAGATGAGCAAGCTCGAGCTCGAGACCGAACAAGCAGAGCTCAAGAAGACCATTGCTGCGCTGAAGAAGTTGCTTTCCACCGAGGAGACAATCAAGGCGCAGGTTGCTGAAGAGCTGACTGAGGTAGGCAAAAACTTCGCGACTCCTCGTCGCACTCGCCTCTCCGCCTAACTCCCTTTAAACTCCAGACATGATTGTTGATGTCTGGTCTGACGTGGTCTGTCCATGGTGCTTTATCGGTCGCCGACGCCTGCAGAAGGCGTTGCAATCTGTTGCCGGCTCCGAGAAGGTCGTTGTGCGCCATCGCGCCTTTCAGCTACAACCTGATGCTTCCGGCGTCATGCCCACAAAGGAATTGTTGGCGAAGAAATACAACCTCAAACCAGATCAAGTCGAGTCAT
Source organism: Candidatus Nanopelagicaceae bacterium (assembly GCA_036769465.1). Taxonomy (GTDB): domain Bacteria; phylum Actinomycetota; class Actinomycetes; order Nanopelagicales; family Nanopelagicaceae; genus AAA044-D11. The sequence continues at coordinate 21,601 of DAIPLA010000003.1, read as the reverse complement.
CACAAGCGAATGTCTGCTCCATTGCTGATGGCGAAGGACTTTGCTACGACCTAACGAACACGATGTCGGGCAATACCGGCAACGCGCATCGTTTGCTCAAGTGGGCCGAATCTTTGGGCAAGGAAGATCAGCTATTGGAAGCGATGTATTCCGGATATTTCGAGAAGTCACAAGGAGTTTTTAGCGACGACGAGTTGCTCGGCTTCGTTGCCCAGGTTGGACTTGATGTCAGCAAAGCAAAAGAAGTGCTCGCTACTCAAGAATTTGCCGATGATGTGCTTCAGGATCAGCAATTGGCCCAGCAACTGGGAGCAAACGGTGTGCCATTCTTTGTCTTCGATATGAAATACGGCATTTCTGGCGCTCAGCCCCAAGAAGTCTTTAATGCGACGCTAGAAAAAGCGCTCGAAGAAAGCGTCACCGCTTAAGCGTCGATACGCTCGCGATCGATTTCAGCGTTAGAGATAAATTCCTTGCGAGGCGCGACTTCGTTGCCCATCAAAAGCTCGAAGACCGCCTCTGCAGCGACCGCATCCTTCATAGTAACGCGGCGAAGCGTGCGCTTCTCAGGATCCATCGTGGTTTCGCGCAGCTGATCGGCATCCATTTCACCCAAGCCTTTGTAACGCTGGATGGGTTCCTTCCAGCGCTTTCCGGCCTTTGTTAATTCTGCGGTGACCTTACGCATCTCGTCATCTGAGTACGTGTAGTGGACTTCCCCACGCTTTCCGCCGATCACATCGATGCGGTGCAACGGAGGAATTGCGGCAAAGACGCGACCGTCTTCGATGAGTGGGCGCATATATCGGTAGAGCAAGGTCAAAAGAAGGCAACGAATATGGGCGCCGTCGACATCAGCATCAGACATCAGAATGACTCGACCATAACGAGCATCATCCAATGTGAACGAGCGTCCCGAACCAGCTCCGATCACCTGAATGATGGAGGCACACTCATTGTTCTCGAGCATCTGCGAGAGCGACGCCTTCTGAACATTCAGAATCTTTCCGCGAATAGGAAGGATCGCTTGGAATTCGGAGTTACGCGCTGCCTTCGTTGTGCCCAACGCGGAATCGCCCTCGACGATGAAAAGTTCGGTGCGCGCGGTGTCATCCGAGCGGCAATCCGAAAGCTTTGTAGGAAGCGAGGAATTTTCGAGCGCGTTCTTGCGACGTTGAAGATCCTTGTGTGCGCGAGCAGAGATACGCGTGCGAGATGCCTGCGCGACTTTCTCCATCACGGCCTTGCCGGTCGCCTTTTCGATGCGCTTAGTGGTCGCGAAGAACGCCTTCATCTGCTCGGTGACAACCGCAGTGACAATCTTGGTTGCAGCGGCGGTTCCGAGAACTTCCTTAGTCTGACCTTCGAACTGCGGCTCAGACATACGTACTGTCACAACAGCTGTGAGACCTTCGAGCACGTCATCCTTGATGACGTCGGCTTCATTGTTCTTTAAAGTCTTGGTTGCGCGCAGGGCGTCGTTGAAGGCTTTGGTGATTGAACGTTCGAATCCTTGAACGTGCGTTCCGCCCTTAGGTGTAGAAATAATGTTGACGAATGAGGCCATCGTGGTCTCGTATCCGTTGCCCCACTGCATTGCGATGTCGACGCCCATTTCGCGCGCGACTTCGGTCGGCATCATGTGGCCCTTGTCATCCAAGACGGGGACGGTCTCGGTGTATTCACCAGTACCCGACAAGCGAATGACTTCACCGATTGGTTCATCCGGGCGAAGGAAGGTACAGAACTCTGCGATACCGCCCTTGTGGAAGAAAGTCTCAGAGGTCTTCGCCTTCGTGCGGTTGTCGTTGACGACCAGCGTGAGGCCCGGGACCAAATACGAGGTCTGGCGAGCGCGAGCATAAATGTCCTCGATGGAGAGCTCGGCTTCCTTCAAGAAAATCTGGCGATCAGCCCAGTACTTAATGCGAGTGCCAGTTACCTTTGCCGCGACTTTGCCAATAACGCGCAAGCCCGATGACTCAGTAAATGGCGCCTTTGGGCCATCGCCATCAAAGATTCCAGGATTTCCGCGCTGGAACGACATCCAGTAAATCTTGCCGTTGCGATCGACTTCGACATCGAGGCGCGAAGAGAGCGCGTTTACAACAGATGCTCCAACGCCGTGAAGTCCGCCGGAGGCTGCGTACGATCCGCCACCAAATTTTCCACCAGCGTGCAATTTAGTCATTACAACTTCAACGCCAGTCAGGCCTGTCTTGGGTTCCTTATCAACCGGGATACCACGGCCATCGTCGTGCACTTCGACCGATCCATCGGCTTCAAGATTAATTTCAATTTTCTTGCAATGACCAGCGAGCGCTTCATCTACAGAGTTATCGATGATTTCCCAGAGGCAGTGCATGAGGCCACGCGAATCGGTTGTACCGATATACATACCTGGGCGCTTGCGAACGGCGTCGAGACCTTCAAGGACGGCTAAGTCTTTAGCGGAGTAGCCATTCTCGGTTGTTGATTCTTTATCGTCTTTTGCCACGGTGGGACAGGCTATCTTGCCCATCACGAAAAACTAGGTAATTGAGAGCCACTTGCACGAAGAAATTCACAGAAGGGAAATTCTCATCAAATACCGAGATTTTTACCGTTAGATATGACACGCCCGAGCGTAAAAAGTAGGATTTAACCCTGCAGGGAATAAACCATCCATGGTTTGATGTTCCCCTGAGTGACCGAGAGGCAACCGCCTCCACGGGAAGTAAGGCCGAAAGGGAGCGACATGACCGAGCAGTTAGTACTCGAAACCACACCGCTCAATGCTGTCGATCGTTGCGATCGCTGTGGCGCCCAGGCCTACGTTCGGGCAGTTTTGCTTAACGGCGGAGAGCTACTTTTCTGTGGCCACCACGCCAAGGAATACGCCGAGGGCCTCAAGCCTCTTGTCAAGCAGATTCAAGACGAGACCGACCGTCTCGTTGATTCACCAGCTTCTGCTGAATAAAGCCTTTTATCGCTTATGCGAGCCTGACGCTCGCGCCGCAACCAAAACTCGCAACGAACTTGTTGTTATCGCCGATGGCAGAGCGCTCGGCGCATACGAAACATTCAAGTTGATGTAAGCAATTTGTGCGGGTATCCAGTTGCAGGTGACCGATGATGATGTGGTCGGGATATTTTTACAGCCCGGAATGGCCTTTCCTTGCGCGTAGAAGGTTGCATAACCAACAGCACTAACCGTGGCCGTCAGCGCATCCGTAGTCCGGTAAATCGGGGTTGTTGTATTGAGACTGACGTTCGACAGAACGCCGTTTGCAACGGTCAGGTTGCCAGTTACGGGCGAAGCGGAACTGTCGTTCGATGCTCGCGCCCATACTCGAAAGTTATAAGCAGCACCTTGGGTTAATCCTGTAACGAGGGCTGTTGGGGACCCAGACGGGGCCGTCACGCGAAACGTATGGGAGGTGGACCAATCGGAGGCGTCAGTGCTTTTCTTATATTGGACAACATATTCGCTCACTGTTCCCGACGCGGGAGCCGACCATGAAAGTGAGGCCTGGCCCGCGGTTGGCGATGTGACGGTTAAGTTTTGCGGAGTTCCAAATGCAGGATCTGCATCGCGTCCCCACAACTGAAAGGCCATCGCTCCCAATCCGCCATTCGCACCATTCGAAGTATTTTGCCCATTCGCTGGCGTTACGCCATTCCAAGAAGGAATATCACCAGGATTTCCGTCGCTTAATCCCAGTCCGACGGAATCATCGCAACTTGCATAACTCGCTTCGTTATTCCACACGATTCCCCAACGAGCCGATTTGCACGGCGAAATGCTGAAACCGTATTGAGCGTAGCCACTCTGATAACTGAAATAGTTGTTGGAACCGTTCATATAAAGTGAAAGCCGGGGGTTGTATGGAGTAGAGGCTGAAAACGCTCCACCGGTTATCGCGTTTGTCGTCGTCAGCAACGAATACATCGAGGTAGCCGAGTAGTTTTCCTTCCATACCCAGGCACCCCAGTAATTGCTCGCTATGTCTCCGCCATTGGTCGTTGAACCGTACGTGGGATTTGAAAACGCAACCAATTCGCTGGATATTGGATAACTGTCGTATGCGGAAAACACCGCATCAGTTGTGACGTCATTTGAAAGCGAAGACGTGTTCAATGTGTATGAATTGCTTGTAAACGGAGAGCTCGAATATCCAAAGCTGGAAGTTCCCTTTGTGCCTTTTGCCATGAGTATCCAGCCTGAATTAGACGAGTTGCCGTGATACATAAGCGCGAAAACTTGAGTTCCGGTGCCAGAAGTCGTTCCGTCGCTACTTATCCATATTGGAGTATCGACCGTGTATCCGTAGAGGTTGTAAACCTCTTGCGCGTTGAGTGCTGGGCATGAGGACGAGAGGCCGATCTGGCATTCGGGTTGTTGAACCTGGGCGGCTATTGCTGGCTGCGATCCGGATATGTAACTAATTAAGTTCAGTAAAACGCCAGCCAGAACGAGTCGAACAACCCGACTCCGGTGCTTGGACATCTTTGTAAATTAAGCGGTGACGCCTTCAGGCGCTTCGAATCCGCACGCCTTATGAGCGCCATCGCACCACGGCTTCTCTTTAGATTGGCCACAGCGACATAAAGAAAAATCGCTCTTTGTTTCAATGACATTGCCATCGGCGTCGATGATATCGACGGTGCCTTTGACTCGAATTGATCCGTTCTCTTTCAAACGGATTTGCACGCGATCGTTCTCGCTCATACCGCTCTCCTATTCGAGATAGTCGCGCAGCTTTTGCGAACGCGATGGGTGGCGCAGCTTGGACATGGTCTTCGATTCAATCTGGCGAATACGCTCACGAGTGACGCCGTAGACCTTGCCGATTTCATCTAACGTCTTGGCCTGTCCATCAGACAAACCAATGCGCATCATGATGACGCCCTTTTCACGCTCAGAAAGCGTGTCGAGAACTTCATGAAGCTCTGCTTGCAGCGTCGTGAACAAGACATGCTCGCCTGGCTCAATCGCCTCGGAATCTTCAATCAAATCACCGAACTCTGAATCGCCTTCTTCACCAAGTGGAGTGTGAAGCGAAATTGGTTCGCGACCGTACTTCTGAACTTCGACGACCTTCTCAGGTGTCATGTCGAGTTCTTTTGCCAACTCTTCTGGGGTTGGTTCGCGACCGAGATCTTGCAACATCTGGCGCTGAACACGGGCCAACTTGTTGATGACTTCAACCATGTGTACCGGAATACGAATGGTGCGGGCCTGGTCCGCCATCGCGCGAGTAATCGCCTGGCGAATCCACCAGGTGGCGTAGGTCGAGAACTTGTAACCCTTTGTGTAGTCGAACTTCTCAACCGCACGAATCAAGCCGAGGTTGCCCTCTTGAATCAAATCCAAGAACAACATGCCGCGTCCGGTGTAACGCTTCGCGAGCGACACAACCAGACGAAGGTTCGCTTCGAGCAAGTGATTCTTTGCGCGGCGACCAATCAGAACGAGCTGCTCGTACTCGCGCTTGAGCTTCTTATCCATTTTCTTGTCGGTCGCGAGCTTCTCTTCTGCGAACAAGCCAGCTTCAACCTCAAGCGACAACTTCACTTCGAGCTCTGCGTTCAACAACGGCACGCGGCCGATCAACTTTAAATAATCTTTAACTGGGTCGGCCGTCGCACCAGCGGTCATAACCGTCTGAGCAGGGGCGTCATCCTCTTCGGAATCCTTGATCGTGAATGCGTTCTCTTCGTTGGTGGATTCCTCCGCCACGTTTACGACGCGAATCTCATTCTCTTTTTCTTCTTCAGCAATAATCTCTTTAACTTCTTCAACTAGAGTTTCGATATCTTCTAATTCAATATCTTCTAACTCAACTTCTTCGCCATCAATCTTTGCAACAACTGGCTTTCCGCCCTTTGTAGTGGCCGTTGCGGCAGGTGTGGCTGCGGTCTGACCGAGCTCGGCTAATCGACGAGCTTCGAGTTCTGCCTTGGTGGGAAATAATTTACGTCCGGCGGACTTCTTCTCTTCTTTTGCTTGCGCTTCAGCAGCGAGCGCCAGCTTACGAGCTTCGAGTTCTGCCTTAGTAGGAAATAAACGTGGACCAGATGACGCCTTCTTGGCGGTCTTTTTTGCGGCTACCTTCTTCGCCGGTGCCTTCTTTACGGATGATGCTGCCTTCTTTGCAACAACCTTCTTAGCGGTTGTCTTCTTCGTCGCCTTTTTGGGCGCACTTGTTCCAGGCACAGATCATCCTTTGGCTTGTCTGGCTTCTCTTAGGAGCCAGGGAAACTTGCTTGGTAGTACTGGCTATATTATAAATTGTCCACAGGCCCAATTGCACATCGACGGCCGTGTCCTGAGCGTGAAACTCTCAACCCGAGGTTCTGACTGCTCCCCAGCTTTTAACGCTTTTCATTTCGAGCGAGCCCTACCTCAATCGCATGAGCCACCACTCGGCCCACCTCCTCAACTTCGATGAGGAAGCCATCGTGGCCAAAATCAGATTTGATGATGACGAGGGGTTCTGCGCCAGGAACCAGCTCCACAATCTCTTCTTGGAGTCGGGTCGGAAAGAGGCGGTCGGTATCGATTCCGACCACGATTACGGGAATCGTGATGCCCAAGAGCGCCGCTGCGACTCCCCCGCGCTCACGACCCACATCGTGGGAATTCATCGCCTCAGTCAGCGCAATATATGTATTGGCGTCGAACCGCTTTGCCAGCTTCTCTGCTTGGTAATCCAAATACGACTCAACCGCGTACCGCCCGGTGTCGTCGCCCTGTAATTCGCGACCAAAACGCACATCCATCTCGGTCTCGGTTCGATAGGTCAGGTGCGCGATCCGGCGGGCGATGCCCATGCCGTCGATCGGTCCGCGCTGGGACTCGTAGTAATCCCCGCTTCGATAATGCGGATCGCTCTTAATCGCCTTTATCTGAATCGAGGCCGCGCCAATCTGGTCGCCGGTAGCAACCGCGGATGATCCAATCGTGCAAATCGCATTCACTCGATCTGGATGGTCAATCGCCCATTCCAACGCGCGCATGCCGCCGAGCGAGGGACCAACCGCCAGGATGTAGTGCGAAATTCCTAGCAAGTTAGTGAGCGCTACCTCGGCCTTCACCATGTCGCGAATCGTCACGGTAGGAAATCTGGAACCCCAACGTTTTCCATCGGGCGCAATAGAGGATGGTCCGGTACTTCCCTGACAACCGCCGATGACATTGGGGCAGATCACAAAATATTTATCGGTGTCGATGGGCAATCCTGGACCCACCATGGATGGCCACCATCCGGGAACATCTGACCAACCGGTCATTGCGTGATTTATCAGAATGGCATTCGTGCCATCTGAATTTAACTCGCCCCAGGTTTGATAAGCGATCGTTACATCCGGAAGGACTTCGCCGGATTCCAACTCGACATCGCCAATGCGTGCGAACAGCCGAAGACCGGGGTCATGGCTTTCAAGCCATGCCCCGGTCACAAGTGGATTACTTGGCTGCGGCAAAACCATCTGCGATATCGGCCTTAATGTCGTCGATGTTCTCGATGCCCACCGACAAGCGAATCAAGCCGGGTGTAACGCCCGCGGTCGCTTGCTCTTCGGCGGTCAATTGAGAATGTGTGGTTGAGGCGGGATGGATGACCAACGAGCGCACATCACCAATGTTGGCCACATGCGAGTGTAACTTCAAGGCCTCCACAAACTTCTTTCCTGCTTCGATGCCACCCTTGATTTCAAAGGACAAGACCGAGCCACTGCCCTTGGGCGCGTACTTCTTCGCCAGTGCGTGCCACGGCGATGATGCCAAGCCCGCATAGTTCACCTTCTCGACCTGTGGGTGGGCGGCCAAGAAATCAGCAACCGCCTTTGCGTTTGCGACATGGCGCTCGATTCGAAGCGACAAGGTCTCTAGGCCTTGTGCCAATAACCAGGCGTTGAATGGGCTGACCGCGGCGCCGGTATCGCGCAGCAAAGTCAGACGAATCTTAAAGATGTATGACAAGTTGGCGCCGAATGGCGAACCAACTCCGAGCGCTTGTGCGTAGACCAAGCCGTGATAGCTAGGGTCTGGCTCGTTGAAGCCAGGGAACTTTGCTGGGTGCTTCGCGAAATCAAAAGTTCCGGCGTCCACGATCGCGCCGACAACGGCGTTGCCGTGACCCGATAAGAACTTGGTTGCCGAATGCACGACCACGTCTGCTCCAAATTCGATTGGACGAATCAAATACGGTGTCGCAACCGTGTTGTCGACGATAAGTGGCACGTTGTTGTCGTGCGCGACCTTGGCGACAGCGGCAATATCCAAGAGTTCATTCTTAGGGTTCGCGATGGTCTCACCAAAGAACGCCTTGGTGTTTGGACGGACGGCCGCCTGCCACGACGCTGGATCCGATGGATCTTCGACGAAGGTGACGTCGATGCCAAACTTTTTTAAGGTGTAATGGAAGAGGTTGTAGGTGCCTCCGTAAAGTGATGGCGATGAAACGATGTGATCGCCCGCCTCTGCCACATTTTGAATCGCGTACGTTGTCGCGGCAGAGCCCGACGCCAACAAGAGCGCAGCGACGCCGCCCTCGAGCGATGCAATGCGTTGTTCCACAGCATCCTGAGTTGGGTTCATCAAGCGGGTGTAGATATTGCCGAGTTCGGCCAATCCGAAGAGATCCGCGGCGTGCTTGGTGTCGCGGAATTGATACGCGGTGGTCTGATACAACGGCAATGCGCGAGCGCCTGTTGTTGGATCGGGAACCTGGCCCGCATGGACTTGGCGAGTTTCAAACGACGCCTTGGATGGATCAAAAGACATAACAACCTCCGAAGAATCAGGGGCTATATAAATGCCAAAACGCACCGTCGAGATACGACCGATGCGCCAGATAATTATCTAGCCGCGCTTGCCGATTGCCGTGTGCAATCTGCCTGGTCTTCACCCGGAGCACCCCACCGCGGTGGAGGGTTGCCGTCCAGTAAGCCGGGGCTAAAACCTGGAACTCGTGACCTGTGCAAATAGTAAAAGAAGGTCCGGCGATTTGTCTAAACGCGAATTACTCGCGCCAAGCCGACGTAATCGGCAAACGCCGATCCTTGCCGAAGGCTCGTGTGGAAATTTTTGTGCCCGGCGGATACTGCCGACGCTTGTACTCCGCGGCATCCACCATCCGAATGACGCGCTCGGCCAAAGCGCGATCAAAGCCGGCTTCCAGGATGGCCTCCAGCCCGCCATCTTGCTCGATATAAATATGCAACAACTTATCCAGCACTTCGTATTCGGGCAACGAGTCGCTGTCCTTCTGTCCTGGCCGTAACTCCGCGCTGGGCTCCTTGGAAATTGAGTTCACGGGAATCGGCGCGACTTGGTGCCACTGCGCTGCCATCGCATTTCGCCAACGAGCGAGCGCCCAAACCTCGGACTTCAATAAATCCTTAATCGGCGCGTACGCGCCAACCGCGTCGCCATACAAAGTGGAATATCCAACGGCTAGCTCCGATTTGTTTCCGGTGGCCAACACCAGGTGTCCTTCTTGGTTGGAAATCCCCATCAATGTGGTGCCCCGAACTCGGGCCTGCACGTTCTCTTCCGCCATGCCGGTCAAACCGAGGTTATCGAGAAATGCCCCCACCATCGGCTCGATAGGAACGATCCGGTAATTCAATCCGATGTTGCGCGCCAGCTCGGCTGCGTCGGCGAGTGAGTGATCCGATGAATACTTGCTGGGCATCCCTACGCCATAGACCTTCTCGGCGCCTACGGCATCGGCTGCGATAGCCGCAACAACCGCTGAATCGATGCCGCCGGAAAGTCCGATTAGCACCGTAGAAAAATTATTCTTCGCCACATAATCGCGCAGGCCGACGACCATCGCTTGCCAGACTTGCGCGGCGTCACTGAGTCGTCGTGCAACACCTGGAACCGACGGCTTGTAGTACGGAATTCGTTCTTCGCTGATGACTACATCGGGCGTGCCGGTATGCGCGCGAACGTTGACGTCGACGATCATCAGGCCATCGTCAAATTGTGGGGCGCGCGCGATGACCGCGCCTTCGCCATCCACGACGATGCTATCGCCGTCAAAGACCAAATCATCCTGGCCGCCGGTCATATTTACATAGACCAATGGCGCGCCAATTTCTCGCGCTCGCTGGGCGACCAGCGAAATTCGAGTGTCATCTTTTGCTCGCTCAAACGGACTGCCATTCGGAACGAGAACGAGTCCCACCTGACGAGCCGCTAGATCCGCAACCGGGCCCTCGCTGCGCCAGATATCTTCACAAATCGCGATGCCCACATCGACGCCGTGGATTCGCGCGACCAGGGACTTGTCGCCCGGTACAAAATTGCGGAATTCATCGAAGACGCCGTAATTCGGTAGGTGGTGTTTCACGTAAGTGGCGGCGATGGCGCCGCGATGAATCAATGCAACCGCGTTCTGAGGTTTGCCATCCGCGTTCTCGTCCAAATACCCAACGACGACAACGACCTCGCCGCATAACTCGTCCTGCAGCACTCGGGCGAGCGCCGCAACGGCGCTACGACTCGCTGCTCTGAACGTGGAGCGAAGCGCCAAATCTTCGACCGGGTAACCAGTAATCGCCATCTCCGGAAAGAGAACAACGTGCGCGGATTCTTTAACCGCGAGCTTGGTCTGCTGAACGATCAGCTCCGAATTTGCCGCGATTGCGCCCACGGTCGGATTGATTTGCGCGAGCGCGACCCGCATCTGCGCGATCTCGCTTATCCCCCGCTTGCCCAGACTAGCCATAGCCCCAGCCTACCCCGCGCTCGATTTTGCTATAGATTTCTCCTACGAATTTAGCGCCAGCGACCGGATATCGGCGATGAGCAGCTAAAGCGAGGAGTACGACTTATGTCTAACCAGACATCGCATCAACCCCGAATCACTACATCCCAGCTCGCTGCAAAAAAGGCGCGCGGTGAAAAATGGGCGATGCTCACCAGCTATGAACAAATGACCGCCGAAATCTTTGATGAGGCAGGAATACCTGTGCTCTTGGTCGGAGATAGTGCTGGCAATAATTTTCTGGGCGAAACAAACACGATTCCCGTAACAGTCGATGAACTCATTCCCCTAGCCCGCGCGGTTGTCCGCGGATCATCTCGGGCGATGGTCGTTGCCGACTTCCCCTTTGGCTCCTATGAATCAGGTCCGGATCAGGCGCTCGCCACCGGTATTCGTTTTTTCAAAGAGGCGAAGGTCCACGCCGTAAAGCTCGAGGGCGGAACCAGAATCGTTCCCCAAATTCGCACATTGGTCGAAGCCGGCATCCCGGTCATGGGCCATCTCGGATTAACCCCGCAATCGGTGCACGCTTTGGGCGGCTTCAAAGTGCAGGGCCGAGGTGAGGCAGGAGAGACATTGAAGGCGGAGGCGCTCGCTCTTCAAGCGGCCGGCGTATTTGCCATCGTCTTGGAATTAGTCCCGGCAGAACTCGCCGCAGATATCGCGCGTGCTTTGACTATTCCAATTATCGGAATCGGAGCCGGTGCCGACGTCGACGCACAAGTACTCGTGTGGACCGACCTCATGGGCATTACGAAAAACGCGCCAAAATTGGCGAAGGCATACCGCAATCTGCGGGCTGAAATGACGGCCGCTGCGCTGGAATATGCCAGCGATGTGGCGGCAGGGATATTCCCAGGTCCAGACCAAACGTTCCACTAACCTGTCGGGATGGCGCGCTTAACAATCGACTTTTCTCCGCTGAAGAAATATCGAGATTTTCGATTGCTCTGGAGCTCGGGCTTTATCTCGAATTTTGGTTCGCAGATCACCTACGTCGCCCTCCCATTCCAAATTAAATTATTGACCAATTCCTACCTTGCGGTTGGCGCGATGGGCGCGGTCGAAATTATCCCGCTCATAATTTTCGGACTCTATGGCGGTGTTTTGGCGGATCGAATCGACCGCAAAAAAATGATCTGGGCTACCGAACTCGGCGCGATGACCATGACCGGGGCCTTGCTCGCCAACAGCCTGCTCCATAAACCGCACCTGCTGGTGTTGTACTTCGTGGCCGCCGGATTCGCCTGCTTTGACGGACTGCAACGTCCAAGTCAGAATGCAATTTTGCCTCGGGTCGTAGATCACGAAGACCTCCCTTCTGCAAACGCCCTCATGAGTATCCGCTGGCAGTTCGGTGTAATCACCGGCCCAGCTATCGCCGGAATTCTCATCGCCTCAGCAGGTGTTTCGGCTGGCTTCATGGTGGATATTGCGAGCTTCGCAATCTCGTTGGCGCTGTTGTGGCGAGTGCGTTCCGTCATTCCCACCAATCGGAGCGAAGCCGCAACCCTGGCCAGTCTGGTTGAAGGCGTGAAATATGCCGCTGCGCGTCGCGATTTGATGGGCACGTATGTCGTGGATTTATCGGCCATGTTCTTCGCCATGCCCAACGCGCTCTTTCCGTTTTGGGCCGATCATATGCACGCCCGCTGGGCTTTGGGAGCGTTCTATGCGGCCGGGACGGTTGGTGCAATTGCGGTAACCATGACCAGCGGCTGGATGCGCAACTACCCACATCACGGTCGCGCGGTCTTGTTCGCGGCGATCGGCTGGGGCGTTGCAATCACATTAGCCGGAGTAAGCAATTCGTTGCCCCTCACGATCTTTTTTCTCGCCGCCGCCGGCGCCTCGGACCAATACAGCGCGCTCTTCCGAAGTGCGATTTGGAATCAATCCATCCCGGATTATTTGCGAGGCCGGCTATCCGGAATCGAATTACTTTCCTATTCAGTAGGTCCGCTGGGCGGCCAATTGCGTGCTGGAACGGTGGCCGCGTGGACAAATTTGCGAACGTCTGTCGTGAGTGGTGGCCTTCTGTGCATCGGAATGATCGGAATTTCGGCCAATTTCTTCCCCGAATTCCGAAAATATGACGTTCGAACCAACAAATTTGCCGCTGAAGTCCGAAAATTGGCAGAAAAATCTAAAAAATCGGAGTCATGACCGAGATTTTCGGTAACCAGCGCAATTTTTTTCGATTTTTTCCAATTTTTTCCGAAAATAATTCGCGAAATTGATGACCAATACATAAAAAATTAAAAAAATAATGTTGCGACACGCGCGCTTTTTTTCACCCAAAATAGTGGAAACTTTTTGTAATACATGACACGCTTCTCCATGAACAGGTTCGGTGACGGATCGAACCATTCTGATTAGGAGACTCACATGGCCGCAGCTAAGAAAACTGCACCAAAGCGTCGTAAGAAGGCAGCTGCTAAGAAGGCAGCTCCAGCAAAGAAGGCAGCTCCAAAGCGCCGCAAGAAGGCAGCTCCAGCAGCTGCTAAGAAGGCTGCTCCAAAGCGCCGCAAGAAGGCAGCTGCTAAGAAGGCTGCTCCAAAGCGTCG
>DAIPLA010000003.1:1619-8171 GCA_036769465.1 Candidatus Nanopelagicaceae bacterium | reverse complement strand
CGTCGCAAGAAGGCTGCTGCTAAGTAAGCATCGCTTATTAAAAAACCCCGCTGCGCAAGCAGCGGGGTTTTTTATTGCCGTAAATCTGAATAGCGATAAATCCGGCGAAGCCTCAATGACTTTGACTAAGCCGCCTACTTTTTCGCGCGACGAGTACCCGCCGCCGGGCTTTTCTTGGCGGGCGCGCTCTCTTCAATGTACTGACCACGGAGTTCTGAAATTAACCGGTCAAATATCTTGGCCGCATCCTCTTGATCCTTCACCGTCAAATGGTCCAGGAATCTATTGCGGACACTTTCCACATGGTCTGGCGCTGCCTTGACGATTGCCCTCCAGCCGCGATCGGTCATGATGGCCCAGCTGCCGCGCTTATCTTCCTTGCACTCTTCGCGCCGTACCCAACCGGCTTGCTCCATGACCTTCATTCGGTGTGAGAGCCGAGACTTAGAAATCATGGCCAACTCGGCCAAATCGCTCATGCGCATTCGGCGGCCCGGCGCATCGCTGAGTTGGGCCAAAACCTCGTAATCCGCCATGGATAGATCGTGGCCGACCAGGTCGTTATCTAACGCTTCAAGCAGGCGACGCGAGGCGATGATGTACGACCGCCAGGCCTTCATTTCGCGCGGGTTAAGCCAACGCGGTGTCTCTGCTTTTGATGCCATAACCCAAGTTTACGTCAAAGCTAAATTAGTTGAAAGTTGAAATACATGCCCCTCAGCTAGAGTTTGTGTATGACAATCGCCGCCTTTAATACTCGCTCCGGAATTGCGCTCGGACACATGGATTCCTCGGTTCGCCCACAGGACGACCTTTTCCGATTCGTGAACGGTGGCTGGATGAAGAGCGCCGAGATTCCCTCCGACCGGAGTTCCTACGGCGCCTTTTACTGGTTAATCGAAAACGCCGAAAAGCAGGTCCGCGAGATCATCGAAGAACTAGCCGCCGCGCCACAAGCTCCCGGATCTATTGGTCAGAAAATTGGCGACCTATATAAGTCTTTTATGAACGAGGAGCGCATCAACTCACTTGGCGCCGCGCCAGTAAAGCCCGACCTCGACCGCGCCTTCGCAGTCCGCACCCTGCCAGAATTCATCGCAACGTTGGGTGAGTTTGAAACTCGCGGATTGGGCGGCTTCTTCTACGAGTACATCTCGAGCGATGACATGTCCCCTAACGAGACAATCGCCTATTTTGGACAATCCGGTCTGAGCCTGCCAGATGAGGCGTACTACCGCGACGATCAATACGAACCGATCAGGGCAGAATTTCTCAAGCACGTGGCGAGAATGTTCGAACTCGCTGGCATCGACGGTGGCCAAGAATTAGCGCGCGTGATTCTGGAGCTCGAAACCGAGATAGCGAGCCACCATTGGGATCAAGTAGAAGACCGTGACGCTGAAAAGACGTACAACAAAAAGAGCTTTGCTGAACTCAAGGCCTTAGCGCCGGCTTTTGATTGGGAGGCTTGGCTGACCGCTAGCCACACTCCGGCTGCCGTCGTTGAAAATGTGATTGTTCGACAGCCCTCCTTCTTCGCTGGGCTCTCATCAATGTTGGAAAAATTCGATGCCCCTCGATGGAGCGCTTGGTTGGCGTGGCACGCGCTCTCTGGTCGAGCGGCCTCACTCTCTGACGAATTCGTCAATCAGAACTTTGCTTTCTATGGCACGGTCTTGTCCGGAACTCCAGAACTCCGCGCTCGCTGGAAACGCGGAGTCTCGCTGGTCGAGGGTTCACTCGGTGAAGCCGTGGGACAGATTTATGTCGAGCGACACTTCTCGCCAGCCGCAAAGGCTCGAGTCTCCAAACTCGTGAAAAATCTGACCGAGGCGTACCGCGCCAGCATCTCTGAACTCGACTGGATGAGCCCTGCAACAAAGGTCAAGGCGCTCGAGAAGCTCGATAAGTTCACCACAAAAATTGGCTACCCAGATAAGTGGCGCGATTACTCCGCACTCGCTATCACGCCCGATGACCTGATCGCGAACCTCGATGCCATTGCTCGCTTTAGCCACGATTTCCAGTGCGCAAAAATCGGCAAGCCAGTGGACCGGGACGAGTGGCACATGACGCCACAAATGGTGAACGCGTATTACAACCCGGGTGGTAACGAGATTGTTTTCCCAGCTGCAATTTTGCAACCGCCATTCTTTAACGAGTCGGCCGACGATGCAGTCAACTATGGCGGCATTGGTGGCGTCATCGGTCACGAGATCGGCCACGGCTTTGACGATCAGGGGTCGAAGTACGACGGCACTGGTGCCTTGAACGATTGGTGGACCGAAGAAGATCGTGCCGCCTTCGAAGAGCGCACCAAGAAATTGATTGAGCAATTCGATCAGTTAGCTCCGTGCGAAGCCCCCGATATTCGGGTCAATGGCGCGTTGACGATTGGTGAAAATATTGGCGACCTCGGTGGCCTCACCATCGCCTTCAAGGCCTACCAAATGAGCTTGGCCGGAAAGCCCGCGCCCGTCATCGACGGATACACCGGCGAGCAACGAGTCTTCCTTGGGTGGGCTCAGGTCTGGTTACAGAAGATGCGGGAAGAATCTCGACGCCAGCTGATTGCGGTCGACCCGCACTCACCACCGGAGTTTCGAGTCAATCAAATCGTGAAAAACCTCAACGAATTTCACGATGCATTCGCAACTACGCCTGGTGATGCAATGTTTGCTCCAATAACTGAGCGAATTCGCATCTGGTAATACCTTTTATCGGCCTTATACGGCGATTTGAGGCGTTTTTCCCCTTATTCAGGGAAGTGGCAGGCCACCTTTGATCCGCCAACCTGAAGCAATTCTGGCGCTTCTGTGCGGCATTTATCTGTTGCCTTCCAGCAACGAGTGCTAAATACGCATCCTGATGGTGGATTCATTGGACTTGGAAGGTCTCCCGACAAAATAATTCGCTCGCGAGTGCGTTCGACTCGTGGGTTTGCCTGCGGAACCGCAGAGAGAAGCGCCTTTGTGTATGGGTGGCGCGGTGAACCATAAAGATCGTCCGTGGCCGCAACTTCCATGATTTTTCCGAGATACATCACGATGACCCGGTCGGAAATATGTTGCACCACAGAGAGGTCGTGGGCGATGAAGGCGATTGTGATTCCATCCTCGCGCTTGAGATCTTCGAGCAAGTTGATGACCTGGGCCTGAATCGAAACGTCTAACGCCGATACCGGCTCGTCGGCGACGATGAACTTTGGCTTCAAGGCGATGGCGCGCGCGATACCGATGCGCTGGCGTTGTCCGCCCGAAAATTCGTGCGGGTATCGGTTGAAGTGTTCTGGATTGAGGCCGACTCGTTCCATCAGTCGCTGAACTTCGGCTTTGACTCCGCCAGTTGGTTCGACGCCTTGGATCTCAAATGGCGCAGAAATAATCTTGCCCACGGTCTGACGTGGGTTGAGAGCGGAATATGGATCCTGAAAAATAATCTGCATCTCGGCCCGAAGCGGGCGCATCTGCTTGGTGTTAAAGCCTGTGATGTCCTGCCCCTTGTAAATCAGCTTTCCGCTCGAAGGGTCAATCAGCTTCAAAAAGGTGCGTCCTGCAGTGGTTTTACCGCAACCAGATTCACCGACGATACCGACTGTCTCGCCCTCGGAGATATCGAGGCTGATGCCATCGACCGCCTTGACGGTTCCTTTGGTGTTATTGAAGAAGCCCGATTTGTTGACCTGGAAATGCTTGGTCAGATTTTGAATCGAGAGCAGTGGCTGGCTATTGAGATCCGCCATGGTTACTCCCTTCCTGCGTGAGCAAAGAGGGTGGCGCGATTCGCCTCGGCAATGTGGCAACGCGAAACGTGGTTCTCGTTTAATCCGGTAAGTAGCGGCAACGACGCGTCACACGCGCCAGCTGGCGCGGACGCCTTGTAATCACAACGCGGAGCGAAAGCACAACCGGATGGAAGATTAATGAGTGATGGTGGCTGTCCCTGGATCGATGGCAGACGCTCGCGCTTGCCGATCGTGATCTTCGGTACCGAGTTCAAGAGGCCAACGGTGTATGGCGCCATAGGGCGATAGAAAATATCGTCGGCGCTACCACGTTCTACGATGTTGCCGGCGTACATAACCGAGACTCGATCCGCGACTTGTGCGACCACGCCGAGGTCATGTGTAATCAACAGAATTCCCATATGGAACTCTTTCTGCAAATCCTTAAGCAAGGTAAGGATCTGGGCTTGCACGGTCACGTCTAACGCGGTGGTGGGTTCGTCGGCAATCAGAATTTTCGGCGTATTCATCAAGGCCATCGCGATCATCACGCGCTGGCGCATTCCGCCAGAGAACTGGTGGGGAAATTCGCCGGCCCGCTTTGCTGGCTCGGGAATTCCGACGAGATCGAGCATCTCCACAACGCGCTTCTTGGCTTCGGCCTTCTTGCCCTTGTTGTGGACGAGGTAGGCCTCGCCTAATTGATTGCCGATCTTGTAATACGGATGGAGTGAGGACATGGGGTCTTGGAAAATCATTGAGACAACTCGGCCACGAAGGCTGCGAACTTCCTCGCGCGAAGCCGAGACCACATCCACAATCTTTTCGCCATCGCGAACCTTGATATGCCCAGAGAGCGATGTGGAGTTGGGGTTGTGGAGTCCCATTACCGACAAGCTGGTGACGGTCTTGCCCGAGCCCGATTCGCCGACGATTGCGACCGTCTCCCCCGCCGAAAGTGAGAGGCTGAGATTGTCCACCGCATGGACTTCGCCATCATCCGTCGGGAACGTGACGCGTAGATTTTCGATGTCGAGAATATTTGCCACAGTTATGCCCTCACTCGTGGATCTAGAACGGCGTAGAGCAAGTCAACGATCAGGTTCATCACGATGACAACGGCCGCCGCGATGATGGTTGTCGCCACAACGACAGGTAAGTCGAACTCGTAAATGGATTGCAGCGTGAGATTGCCCAGTCCTGGCAAGTTATAGATGGATTCAGTCAGAATCGCACCGCCAATCAAGCTGGCAAAGTCCAAGCTGGCCATCGTCACGATTGGTGCTAGCGCCGCGCGGAAGGTGTGCTTGCGCAGAACGACTTTTTCAGAGAGTCCCTTGGCGCGAGCGGTTCGGATGTAATCCTCGCCCGAGGTCTCCAAAATCGATGCTCGAGTGAATCGGGTATAGAGCGCCGCAAAGGCGAAGGCCAAGGTGATCCACGGCAAAATGAAATACTCGCCAAATTTAAACGGGTTAGAAAAGAGCGAGACGTAGCCCTGCAATTGGATCGGAATGATGTGCCAGCGCAGCGACATATAAATCAATAGAAAGAGACCGGTCACGAATACCGGCAGTGAAATTCCGAATAAGACGAAGACCGAGCTGGCGGTATCTAAAAATTTGCCCTTATATCGAGCAGCGAGAATTCCGAGGCTGACGCCAATGATGAGCCAGAGAATTAGCGCGCCGACCGCGAGGCTGATCGTGATGGGGAAAGCCTGCGCGAGCAAGGTGGAGACGCAGGTGTTCTGATTGAAAGAGAACCCAAAGCTAGGCGCTGGACAGGTAAATGCGCCCGCGCCGGTGCCGTAGGTACGGCCCATGAAAATGCCGCGCAAGAAGAGCCAGAATTGATCCCAGAGCGGTTTGTCGTATCCCAACCGAATTCGGTTTGCGTGGACGATGGTGGCGTTGCAATGTTGGCCACAAGTGAGCGCAGCCGGATCAAAAGGGAGAACCGCGAAAATAACGTATACGGCAAATGTCACCACGAGAAGCGTGATGATGGAGAAGCCCAATCGGCGCGAGATGAAACCGACCACCGTTAAATACCTACTTTCCCAAAATTTATTTCGCCGAAATAAGTTCTAGCGGACGAGCTACTGGCGAGTATACCCAAGGCGCTTAAAGAGGCAGCCTCCAATGGAGACTGCCTCGTTAAGGCTCGTTAGAGCGTGTAGTGCTGGTTAGGGCTTACTTGACCCACAACTTGATGTAGTCAGGAGTTGCCTGTGGCAACCAGAAGTAGAGACCGCCGATGCCGGAGCCCCATGCTGTCTGATCCTTGGTTGTTGTGGTTGGAAGAACCCAGAAGTAAGCAGCAGCCTGCTTCTCGAGCGCCTTCCATTGAGCAGCCTGTGCAGAACGGTTTGAGTTACCCAAAGCTGCTGTGACCTTGGCTTCGAAAGCCTTGTAGTTTGGATCAGCAGTGTTCTGGGATAGATCGAATCCACCTTGAGGGGTGTAGAGATCTGGGATAACCGTTGAGGCATTAGGCCAATCTTGTGACCAACCTGAAGTAGAGATATCGCTCTGCTTTGTTGGATCCATGATTGTTGGGTAGTAGCCAGCCTTGATGATGTTGTACTGAACCTTAATTCCAATACGTGCCCAAGCAGCTTGGTTGATTGGAATTGTGTCGTTCAAGGTTGAGGATGTACGAACGTCGATGGTGTAACCAGCACCAGTCGCCTTTGCGTAATCAGCTGGGCAAGCGGTCTTGGCTTGATCCATCAATGACTTCGCGTATGCAACGTTTCCACCAGGAACAAAGTTCTTGCTTCCTGGACCCCATACGCCGTTAGCCGCGTAGTCGGTTGAGTTCAA
>DAIPLA010000003.1:0-1519 GCA_036769465.1 Candidatus Nanopelagicaceae bacterium | reverse complement strand
ACGTTATCGAATCCAACAGCGTTAGGAATCGAGTCTGAAAGCAGGATCTGATCCATAACTTCCTGATCGAGTCCGTACTGGAGAACAACCTGATCTGGATAAGGGGTGCGGATCGGATCCGATGCCTTGGTCCAATAAGGGTTACGAACCAACTTGAGGTCGGTCTTGTTGTTCTCGGCGATCATGTATGGACCTGTTGCTTGAATGTGGAGGTCGTACTTCGCACCAGTGTCCTTGGCCTTCTCTACTGGAGAAGTGGTTGGGTAGGTGGTGAAGTAGTTGAAGTCACCGATTGATTGCTTCAAGTGGAAGGTAACGGTGCGGTTATCTGGTGAGCAAGAAACTGCCTTGTTCCAGATCGCCTGCTGCGCCTTGGTTGCCTTGTATGGGCCAGGGTACGCGGTGCCGTTTGCTGCCTTCGCATCTGCAGGAAGGTTCAACCACTGTGCCAAGTAAGCAGGACCGTTAGGCGCAAGCACGTCTTGGGCAAAGTAACGCGATGAACCGTACGAGATGTCGGCACAGGTGACGTCTTTACCGTCATCAAACTTAACGCCTGGACGGATGGTGAATGACCAGTCCTTTGCGTTGTTGCTTGGCACGCCTGTGTTGGTTGCAATGTCTGGAGTCAATGTTGTTGAAGATCCATCAGCAACGTGCTTGAAAGATGTCAGGGTACGAACCAAGTACGACGTTTCGAATGAGATATCGCGACCGGTGTAAATCTGGGCCGGATCCATCGCATCGAGACGAGTTTGGTGTGTAAGGAAGTTAATGATTCCACCAGTCTTTGGCGTAGCGGTCGCCGCGCTTGAGGACGCAGCTCCGTAAACCATGACGGTTGATGCAGACAAAAGAACGGCCGCAGCAACTGCGACTGAACGATGTCGAGCAGTAAATCTGCTCATAGATTGCTCCTTTCATTTAACGCACGAGGGTGTGCGTCAAGAGGGTGATCAGAACAATGACCGCTAGGCGATGATGCGAACCCAGAGAACACGGTTGTAATCAAGTGGTGCTAGTAAACCACTCGTACAGGCCGTTGAGAAGGCGTAATTTGTTACCGTTTTGTTATATTCGAGCGACTAAATTAGTGTGGGAAAGGTGCTTAGCGCTCTGTGCGTGGATCGAGCGCATCTCGAAGCGCGTCGCCCGCGAGGTTAAAGGCGAGCACCACCAAGACCAGCGATCCCGCAGAAATCAAGAAGAATTGCGGGAAGACTGTTACAAATCGGGTCGAGTTCGATAACAGGATTCCCCACGTCGAAGCAGGTGGCTGAATTCCCAGTCCGAGGAATGAGTAAACGGACTCGGCGGCCAGATATCCTGGCAACGATAAAGAAACGAAGACAATCACTGGTGCCCAGAGGCTTGGCATCAATTCTTTGAAAATAATTCGTCCGCTGGTCGCGCCCATGGCTTGCGCCGCAGTTACGAAATCGCGTTCCCGAAGTGAAAGCGTTTGAGAACGAATAATTCTTGAGAAGTATGGCCAACCAAAGAACGAAAGGAAAATGAC
>DAIPLA010000045.1:0-10391 GCA_036769465.1 Candidatus Nanopelagicaceae bacterium | reverse complement strand
GACCGGTGCACTCGGCCGCTATGCGAGCCCTCCGTGGGCTAACTTACCGTCTGCCTAGGCCTCTCACAAAACCGAGCTTTCTTACAGCGGTAGTTCGATAAGCCTTTCGATGACCTGCGCGACGCCGTCTAAGTCATGCGGCTCGGCAACAAACTTTGCGTGCTTGTGCCCGTCGGGGTGACCGTCTTTCATCGCCCATGATCGACCGGCGTATTGCAACATCGAAAAATCATTGGGGTTATCGCCAAACGCAACGACATCTTCCGCGTCGATTCCAGCGCGGGCCGCCATCTTCGCGAGCGTTGCGCCCTTGCTGACACCCAGCGCAGAAATTTCTAGCAATGAATCGGTTGCATTCGAATGCGTGACGTTCGCGATGCCTTCTAGTGCAGGAGTGGCAATCGCCAACATCTGATCGGATGACAATGAGCCATCGCTGCATCGAGCCAAAATCTTTAGGGCGGGCGCTTTCATCGCGTCTTCCGCGACATCGACTCCAACGTTATCTAGTCCAGCGTCCCATTTCGGGATATAAATTTTTTCGCGGTGAAAGGTGCCATCAATTTCAACCGCGAATGAAACATTTGGAATTGCAATGCGCAGCGCTTTAGTAATCGCGAATTGGGTCTCGACTGGAATCAGCCATTCTTCAACGACCTTTTCGTTCTCCAGGTCGTACAACATCGCGCCATTGCCACAGATTGCTTTGCCAACGCCAAACGCCTCTTTGATCTCCGCCATCCAACGAGGCGGACGCCCGGTGACATAGAAGATTTCTATGCCTGCGTTGTGGGCCGCGGCAATAGCCGCGATGGTACGTAAAGATATTGTGTAATCGTGGCGGACCACGGTGCCATCAAGATCGGTCGCGATTAACTTGGGTCGACGACCGGGAATAGCGCTTAGGCTGGAAGTAATTTGTCGACTCCCAAGAATGGACGTAGCGCCGCTGGAACATTGACCGAACCATCAGCATTTTGGTGGTTCTCAAGAATCGCAACAATCATGCGTGGAATCGCAACAAGCGTGCCATTCAAAGTAGCAACCGGCTTTGTGCCGTTCTCATCGCGATAGCGAATGTTGAGGCGACGAGCCTGAAACTCGGTGCAGTTCGATGTACTCGTTACTTCACGATAGGCGTTTTGAGTAGGAATCCATGCTTCACAGTCGAACTTACGGATTGCGCTTGCGCCCAAATCTCCCGAAGCGACGTCAATCACGCGGAAGGGAATCTCCATCGCCTTGAGGAAATCCTTCTCCCATTCGAGCAATCGCTTATGTTCTTCGGCCGCATCTTCCGGCTTCACAAAGGAGAACATCTCGACCTTGTCGAACTGGTGCACGCGAATAATTCCGCGAGTGTCCTTGCCGTATGTACCCGCTTCGCGACGGAAGCAGGATGAATATCCGGCGTAACGAATCGGCAAGTTATCGATGATTTCGTCCATGTGATACGCGGCCAACGGAACTTCGCTGGTGCCTACTAAGTAGATGTCATCTTCTTCTAAGTGATAAACATTCTCTGCGGCTTGGCCAAGAAATCCAGTGCCCTCCATGGCGGGTGGCTTAACCAAAACCGGAGGAATAACCGGCGTGAAGCCAGCCTTGGTGGCAGAAGAAATCGCGTAATTAACGAGCGCAAACTCCAACATGGCGCCCGGACCCGTCAAGTAATACGAACGAGAACCCGCGACCTTTGCGCCGCGCTCGGTATCAATCGCCTTAAGAATCTTGCCGATTTCTACGTGATCCTTCGGCTCAAATCCATCCTTGCTGAAATCGCGAGGCGTGCCGATATGTTCAAGGACAACAAAGTCTTCCTCGCCGCCAACCGGCGCAGCAGTATCAATCAAATTGTGAATCTGGAGAAGTAGCTTGTGCGCGACTTCTTCTAATTCTGCGCGCTTGGAATCCGCCGCTTTAACTCGGCCCGCTAACTCTTTTGCTTGCTCAAGTATCGCGGCCTTTTCATCACCCTTTGCGGCGCCTACCTGCTTTGAGAGCGTGTTTTGTTCGGCGCGCAATACTTCGAATTCATTGATCGCAGTACGACGCGCATCATCCGCGGCAAGTAGTTGATCAACAACCGCGACATCCTCGCCTCGCACCTTTTGCGATTGGCGCACGGCATCAGGATTTTCGCGCAGAACCTTGAGATCAATCATGGGCTAAGACTACCGATTCGTCGCCGCTGAATTAACGCGTGGATACGAGCCCAAGAATCGAATGTCATCGCAGATTGCGCGTACGCCTTCGACCGCATCGTGCACACGCGGATCATTGATGTGGCCTTCCGCGTCGATAATGAAATGGTAATGACCAAGCACTCGTCCGGTCGGGCGGCTTTGAATGAAGGTTAGGTTTACATCTCTATTAGCAAATTCGGTAAGAATCTCGAGCAGCGCTCCCGCGTGATCGAGGCCGATGAATGCAGCGAGCGATGTGCGGTCATTTCCGGTCGGCGCAGGAATAGCGCCAGGCTTTTCGACAACAACAAATCGTGTGACCGCGCCTTCGTTTTCACCAATGTTGTCAGCGACAACGGTGAGGCCGTATTTCTCAGCCGCGTACTTTGCAGCAATCGCGGCATCCCAATTCTTATCTTTTAATCCAGCGGCCGCAGCAGCGGTGGATGGCGTTTCAATCATTTCAGCGTTTGGCCATTCGCGCGCAACGTATCCGCGGCATTGCGCCTCGGCGTGCGGATGCGTAGCAATCTTTGTAATTGGCTTGCCTACATTTTCTGGCAAGACCAACAGCGCGAAGGAGACCGGCAGCGTTGTTTCTGCGGCCACAACGAGTGGCTCGCCAACCGCGAGTTCATCCAATGTGCGAGCGACAACGCCTTCGACCGAATTTTCAATGGGGACGAGCGCTTTTTCAACCGCGCCTGATCGAACCGCATCTAACGCCGCCGTTACATTTGCATAAGGAATCAACTCGTCGTTAGCGGTTGTTATTTGACGGAGCGCTGCCTCGGTAAATGTTCCCGACGGTCCGAGATAGGCGTATTTCGTCACTATCTAATCTTAACGGAGCGCCTTTCGTGCCTGTGCCGGAATATCGCTCATGATGACATCCACGCCTGCGTCAGCACATAACCGCACATCCTCATCGTTATTTACGGTCCAGACAAAGACTTTTTTGCCATCATCGTGAAAACGCTTCACGATCGCGGGGTTCTTTCGAACCGCGGCCAGGCTGGGCCCAACCGATGGAGTTGGGGTGAACGCCGAAGCGAAAGCGTGAGTAAAAAGAAAAACGGTGTTGAATCCAGATTCCTTTGATCGCGAGACCGCGTTCCACGAGAACGACATGATGGAAATATCAATTCCTGCTTTACGAATTTCGAGCTCGCGCGCGTGAAGTAATTCGAGAAGTTGCACTTCAATCAGCCCTCGGGTGGGAACCGGATGCTTCGTCTCAACCGCGATGTTTTTCTTATTCTTTATCGCCAGGTCCAACAATTCTGAAAAGAGAATGGGCTGTGCGAATTCCAGATTCGCTAACGTCGCATCAGCGATGCGGACCTTTTGACCAGTCATCCGCTTGGTGTCAGCGTCGTGCCAACAAATAATCTGGCGGTCGCGCGTTAGACGAACATCGCATTCGAACCCATCCGCGCCTTGTTTAATTGCTTCGCGGTAGGCATCGATCGAGTGCTCGGGAAAATCGCGCGAGGCACCACGATGGGCATATATCAACATGTGCGCGAGAGGGGATTTGAACCCCTACACCCTTGCGAGTACACGGACCTGAACCGTGCGCGTCTGCCGTTCCGCCACTCGCGCTCTTACTTAACGAGATTATCACCGTTAGGCTTCATCTATGTCATTGGTTTTCCGCACCGCCGCCGTTAGCGATATCGGCTTGGCGCGGTCCGGCAACGAAGACTCCGCACTCGTCGCCCCCCAGCTCGTAGCGGTCGCGGATGGCATGGGTGGCCACGCCGCAGGCGAAGTCGCCTCCCGCATCGCAATACATACCTTGTTAGGACTAGCGCCACTTTTGGCCGATCCCAACATCGACGACGATTCGCGCGAAGATTTACTTCTTAATATTTCGTATTCCATCGATGATGAGATCGCGATTCAGTCGGAAGAAAATCCCGAGTTTTCTGGAATGGGTACAACCCTTACCGCGGTCCATCTCACCGAGGAAAATATTGAATTGCTGCACATCGGAGATTCGCGGTGCTATCGATATCGCAACGGCGAATTCACACAATTGAGTTATGACCATACGGTGATGCAAGAGTTGTTAGACCAAGGTCGACTTACCCAAGACGAAGTAGCTAGCCACCCACAGCGCTCTTTACTGACTCAGGCGTTGATGGGCGACTCGGGCATTGACCCGGCTCTCATGATTTACCCAGTAAAGATTGGCGATATTTATCTGTTGTGCAGCGACGGCCTTTCGTCCGTCCTCTCCGACTTCGAGATCGAATCCATCATCAAGCAGAGCGATCCATCCGCGGTTGTCTCGTCTTTACTAACTGCAACCAAAGCAAAGGGTGCCCCAGACAATGTGACTATCCTCTGGGCTGAAGTCGTCGAAGCAGATGTATTTAAAACCCCCGAATTATTAGGAGCGGCAAAGTGAAGAAAGTATTCGGTGGCCGCTACCAAATCGGCGAGATGATCGGCACGGGTGGCATGGCCGATGTGTACATCGGCGAGGACACTCGACTCTCTCGAATGGTCGCGGTCAAAGTACTTCGCTCTGATTTAGCGCGAGATCCTTCGTTTGTTTCACGCTTTCGCAAAGAGGCACTTGCCGCCGCTGGCTTGAATCATCCCGGCATCGTTGCGGTCTATGACTCCGGTGAAGAAGGCGACAATTCCTACATCGTCATGGAATTAGTGACGGGCCGAACGCTTCGCGATTTATTGAATAGCGATAATCCACCAAACATCGCGGTCAGTCTTGAAATAGTTGCAGGTATTTTGGACGCACTCAATTATTCGCACGAGAACGGAATCGTTCACCGCGATATTAAGCCCGGAAATATTATGTTGGCCGATAACGGCGACGTAAAGGTGATGGATTTTGGAATCGCTCGTGCGCTCGACGACATCGGTGCGACGATGACTAGCACATGGAACGTCGTTGGCACCGCGCAATACCTCTCGCCTGAGCAAGCGACTGGTGATGTAGCCGACGCCCGAAGCGATATTTATTCGGTTGGTTGTCTGTTGTACGAACTCGTCACGGGCCGACCACCATTCACCGGCGATACTCCTGTTTCCGTTGCCTACCAACATGTTTCCGGTGTCCTTACTCCGCCATCAGAACTCAACCCGGATCTTGATCAAAACGTCGACACCATTGTTCAAGTGGCCTTGGCGAAGAATCCGGCCGATCGTTATCAGGACGCGGCTGAAATGCTCGCGGATATTCGTCGCGTGATGAAGGGTCAAGAAGTTACGACCAAGATTCGTCGCGTCGTGCCGCGCAAGAAGTATTACGTCATGGGTGGTGCGCTCGCGGCGCTCATGCTTTTAATCGGTGGCGCAATCGGATTAAGCGGTGGCAAGAGCGCGCCATCGGGTCCGCAATTTTCGCTCCCGAACGTGGTGGGGTTGACGCAGGACCAAGCAACCGCACTACTCAATGGTTTTACCGTTAATTTCCAGCACGCGCCGGATTCACATATTCCCAAGGACAGAGTGGCGAGCCAATTGCCGTTGGCGACCAGCAAAGTGCCAAAGGGCAGCGCGGTCACGCTCACAATTTCAGATGGTCCGGGAAACACAACAGTGCCGACTGATTTGATCGGTAAGTCATTAACCGATGCGCGCAACGAATTGGCCTCGGTTGGTTTAGTTATTTCGCAGACGATTCCGCAAGATTCAAATCAAACTCCGGGATCTGTTCTTGGCGTTGCACCAGAAGCAGGTTCAACGATTGCGGCCGGCAGTGGTGTCGTTCTACAAATCGCAAGCGGCAATTTGCAGGTGCCGGTTTTGGTTGGTCTCACCGAGGTTCAAGCGCGCACAACCTTGGCGCAGGCTGGCTTCCTTGTACAAATTATTTATGCCTACGATTCAACGCAGCCAATCGGAACCGTCTTGGCGCAAGCGCCTTCATCTGGCGCAACCGAAACAATTGGTTCGTCGGTGACTATCACCGTCAACAAACAAAACTAATTACAAGTAATTAGCGCGCCACTACTGGCGACAAACCGTTGGAGCGTTCGCGAGCGCCGGTGTCGCCACACGCAACCAACCAGTTGCCGAGCATCTGATGTCCGTGTTCGGTCAATACCGATTCGGGATGGAACTGCACTCCAGAAATAGGCAGAGTTTTATGTTGTACCGCCATGATGACGCCTGAATCGGTGCGAGCGATTACTTCAATCTCACCCGGCAGAGTTCCATCTTCGATTGCCAACGAGTGGTATCGGGTTGCGGTGAATGGTGATGGCAGATCCCGCAACACGCCCTTGTTGGTGTGCGTAACAACCGATGTTTTTCCGTGGAGCAATTCCGGTGCGCGAGAAACAACTCCACCAAAGGCGACGCCGATTGCTTGGTGGCCCAAGCAGACGCCGAAGAGAGGAATCGAATTCGCGGCGCAGTGTTTCACCATCGCGATGCTGACACCCGCTTCTTCTGGAGTTCCGGGTCCAGGTGAAACAAGGACGCCGTCATATTCAGCAGCCGCCTCGACCGTCACCTCGTCATTACGGAGAACGGTGGTCTCAGCCCCAATCTGGCCAAGATATTGGACCAGGTTGTAGACGAAGGAGTCGTAGTTATCGATGACGAGAATGCGACTCATGTCCTAATTATTGGGTGTAATCTGCGCACATGCCTAAATCACGTGGTCGCAAGAAGGAAAAGCAGCACGTCCCAGCGGACGCGATTGTTGCTTCAACCCTTCCCGAGGAGAGCCCAAAGTGGCTCGCTCCCATCATGGTCGCCGCTTTCTTGGCCGGCCTGGTCTGGATCGTAATTTTCTACGTGAGCTCGACCTCGTATCCGATTCCTCATATTGGTGCGTGGAACATGGTCGTGGGCTTCGGCTTCATCGGCTTGGGCTTCACGCTCGCCACTCGCTGGCGTTAAAGAAAAGCCACTCGCTGGCGCTAAATACCTTTTAACTACACGCGTGTAATTCTCCACACGGTGGATAACGCCTGTGGATAAGCGCCCTTTAACTTAACGGCGGAAATTCGGGCCGTTCTCAGGAAACCCCCAGCCTCTGGGAGAATCCTCCTTCCTATGAACGCACTGAAAGATAAGACAAGCTCTACTGGGAATTCCGCTGCGAACGGTGATGCGATCACCTCACGCATTCTCGTAGTTGATGACGAGAACAGCATTAGCGAGCTGATCGCTACCAGTCTCAAATTTGTCGGCTTTGATGTTCGCACCGCCGCCAGCGGTTCCGAAGCGCTGCGTATTGCCGAAGAGTTCAAACCCCACGCTCTTATTCTCGATGTGATGTTGCCGGATCAAAACGGCTTCGAAGTCTGCCGCCAACTCCGCAACGATGGCCACGATGTTGGCGTGCTCTTCTTGACCGCGAAAGATTCGGTTGAGGACAAAATCAACGGACTAACAATTGGTGGCGATGATTATGTGACCAAGCCATTTAGCTTGGAAGAGTTGGTTGCCCGCCTGCGCGCGCTTCTCCGCCGCATCGGAGCGGTTGAGGGTGCCGTCGATGAAGAGAAGATTCGTTTTGCGGATCTTGAACTTGACGAAGCGACTCACGAAGTGCGTCGCGCCGGAAACCTGATTGACCTATCGCCTACCGAATTTTTACTGCTTCGATACCTGATGATCAACGCCGATCGCGTAGTCAGCAAGTCTCAAATCTTGGATCACGTCTGGCAATACGACTTCCGCGGTGACGCCGGAATTGTCGAAACATACGTCTCCTACCTCCGTAAAAAGATTGATATCTACGAACCAGCGCTGATTCACACCGTGCGCGGCGTCGGATATCGCATGCGCCTCCCCGCACAAAAGTAGTATTGCTGAATGGGTTTTAAGCAACGCTTTGGAGTACACAACTGGTCGCTACGTAACCGACTAGTTTTGGCGACCTTGGCGCTTGCCGCGGTAGCCATTATTAGCTCCGACTTTGCCGCAAGTACCGCGTTGCGTTCTTTCTTGGTGAACCAAGTAGACACTGGTCTAGTCGGCGTCGCTGACCAAACCACGATGCGGTTAGACCGCGCTGGATTGGATTCCGCCCCCACCGACGATGGTCCATTTCATCCGCTCCGCCCACTAGCAAGCGTTCCTACCGCAACCGTAATCACGGTATTGGATGACTCTGGTAATTTGATTGGTCACGTTGGTGGAGACTTTGGGCCAACATCGCAAGGTTCATCAATTTTTCAAGGATTCACCCCGGCAAAAGCCGTTGGTTACAAGGGCAAGCCGTTCACAATCGCTGAAAAGGGTGAACAGCCTTCATTACGCGTCGTTGCGCGAATTTTGCCTTCAGGCGTGGGTACCGTCGTCGTTTCGGCGCCACTAGATAACGTTGATAAAACACTGCAACATCTCCGTTGGCTCTATTTATTAATTAGTTTGATCGTGCTTCTCGCTATTGGCGTCATTGGCCAATTAATCATTCGTTTGAGCATGCGTCCGTTGACTCATATCGAAGAGACAGCGCGCGCAATCGCGGATGGCGACCTCTCGGCTCGCCTCAACGAAGATAGTCCCAACACAGAAGTTGGTCATCTGACTCAATCACTCAACACGATGTTGGGCCGCATTGAAGATTCATTCGCGGTTCGCGTGGAATCTGAAAACAAACTTCGTCGTTTTGTTGCCGACGCCAGCCATGAATTACGTACTCCGCTCACCGCCATCCGTGGCTTTGCCGAACTTCATCGCCAGGGCGCCGTTAGTGGCGAAG
This sequence comes from Candidatus Nanopelagicaceae bacterium, assembly GCA_036769465.1. Taxonomy (GTDB): domain Bacteria; phylum Actinomycetota; class Actinomycetes; order Nanopelagicales; family Nanopelagicaceae; genus AAA044-D11. Next base: position 1,508 of record DAIPLA010000045.1, on the reverse strand, counting down.
AGAAGACAAAAGAATTGATCGGTCGGATCGAAAAAGAATCTGTGCGCATGTCTTCGCTCGTCGAAGATTTGCTCTTGCTGGCGCGCATGGACCAACAGCGCGAACTCAAGAGTGAGCCGGTTGATGTAGTGCAACTCGTCAACGAAGCAATCGCGTCGGCAAAAGCCGCTGGACCGGAACACAACTTCACCACCAAGATCACGGGTGACGACATATATGTACTCGGTGACTCCAATCGAATTCATCAAGCGGTCGGTAACTTGTTGGCCAACGCACGGACTCATACGCCAGTCGGCACCCAGATAACACTGGAAGTTCAGCAATCGGATGTTGAGGTTGTTATTTCGGTCTCCGACAATGGCCCAGGTATACCCGAAGAAGACCTCGATCGAATCTTTGAGCGTTTCTATCGCGCAGATCCATCTCGTGTTCGATCGAGTGGCGAGGGCAGTGGCCTCGGCCTTGCAATCGTTTCGGCCGTAATGAAGGCGATGGGTGGCTCCGTCTCCGTTCACTCTGTCTTAGGTAACGGTTCTACATTCGCACTGCACTTTCCGCTCATCGCTGATTAAATTGGCGGATGCTCGGAGGCATCAACAACAGCGCATTCTTTGGCTCGTTCGCGGGCTTTTTTGGCGTTGGCATCTTGATTCTCTTTTTAAAGTGGGCCTTTCCTAATAAACATAAGGCGCAGGAAAAGGCTCAGCGCCGAGCGATCAAAAAATCTCTCCAGGAATTGAAGCGAAAATAATGGGCTTAGCAATTGTCACCGGTGGTTCGCGCGGACTGGGGTTCGAGACCGCAAAAGCGATGAAGGCCGCTGGCCATCACTTGCTGTTGATTGCCAAGGATCCCGTTCGATTGGCGCAATCGGCCGCCACGTTAGGCGCCGAATATGTCGCCATCGATATGGAGAATTTGGACCAGGTCCGCGATTCGTTCAAGGCAATTCTTGAAAAATTCGGTGCTCCTGAAATATTGGTATTAGCGCATGGCGTGATGAGCGAGAAAATGTCGAAGACGCTTCGCACCACGAATGAAGAGTGGCGTCGTGTCATGTCCATCAATTTGGATTCGGTTTTCTGCGCGCTCAATATTCTGGGTGCAGCGATGGCCGAGGCGCGTAACGGTCGCATCATTGTTTATTCCGCGTGCTTGGGTCGCATGAGTGGTCCGGGTAACGCCGGTGGTTTGGTTCCTTACCGCGTGAGCAAGGCGGGCGTTAACGCATTGGTTCGCAATCTCGCGCACGAGACCAGCCATGGATCGCGTGGATTGCTGGTGGACGCGGTCTGTCCTAATCACACGCGCACAGATATGGGTGGACCGGATGCCCCGCTCTCGGTTGAAGAGGGCGCGGATACTGCAATTTGGTTGGCAACGCGTTCATTTGATCCCACCGTCGATAAGACCGGATTGTTCTGGGAAGAGCGCCAGATTATTGATTGGTAGTCGGATTAGCTTCCATCTGACGTAATAGCGCGATGCGCTCTTCAAGCGGTGGGTGG
>DAIPLA010000096.1:0-2089 GCA_036769465.1 Candidatus Nanopelagicaceae bacterium | reverse complement strand
GTCACGCTTGAACCCTGCGCGATGTGCGCGGGCGCGATTGCACAATCACGAATTAAGACCGTGGTCTTTGGAGCATGGGATGAGAAAGCTGGCGCGGTCGGATCGGTCTGGGATGTATTGCGTGATCCACGCTCGCCGCATCGAACCGAAGTCATCGCAGGCGTATTAGAAGTAGAGTGCGCTGCGCTTCTCAACGAGTTCTTTCAGAAATTTCGCGGCGGTAAATAAGCGCTGGTATCGTCACCTGTGGTGGCGTGTCCGAGCGGCCTAAGGAGCACGCCTCGAAAGCGTGTGTTGGGGAAACTCAACCGTGGGTTCAAATCCCACCGCCACCGCCAGATTTAATTAATAACGCCTAGATAATAATTTCGTACGACGGATTAAGAATTGTGAGCGATCCGTTCTCTTCGCCCACCATTCCTTCTGCGCATACGGTTGAACCAACTTCGAGGCCCGCGATATCGCGACGGCCCAAGAATTGAAGCGTGATTCCGCCGGTGGAATCCCAGATCTCTACTTCGACCTTTGGTGCGCCACCAGTTGGCGCGGTGCGAATCGACGTAACGTGGCCGCGAACGTGTGCGCGCTTTCGCCACGAGGCCGCACCGATCGGAAATACCTCTTCTGCATAATGACTAACCGGACCGGAATCTGGATTTGCCGGCGCTAATCGTTGTGGCGCAACCTTAGGTGCCACAACCTTTGTTGGCGCGGTCTCGATGCGTTCGTGATCGTCGTGCACAACAACGGACTGCCCAGAAATAATTTTTTCAACGTCAAACGGAACGATGGTTGCAACGACGCGATCCAATTGTGAAATAGGCGCGGCAATTGCCTCCGCGGTCCGGTCATGAAGAACGCGGCCAAGAACGCCCGAGTACGAACGGCGAGGCAAGAGAAGCGTTAGCTCCACTTCCTTGGAAGCGGTTGCACGAATTGCATAATCAACCGCGGCATTCGGAAGTCGACGGTCTGGACAATCGATGAGTTCAAGCGGAACGTCAGATAAACCAGGATTGGATTTCCATGCGCTGGAGACCTGGTCTGCGCGCTGATCATCAATGACAAAGTGCACCGCAGTGAGATGACGCGGGTTGAGGCTGCGCGCATATCGCACGGCGCTGATGGTTGCGATATCCACGTTATCAACCAGCACCGCAACGTCGTGACGAGCGATTGTGGTCGCACGATTTTCGCTCTTGTTCGCGGTTAGAGCCAGTTGTTCTTGACGATACTTGCGATTCAAGCGAATCAAGCCAAAGGTCGCGATCGGGAAGATCAACACAATCAACCATGCGCCCTCAGTGAACTTAACCACGGCAAAGATGATGACGATAATGAGCGAAACCGCGCCCGACAATCCGTTAACGACTACGCGAACTCGCCAATTACCTTCGCGTCGCGTGTATGCGCGCTTGGCCATACCAAAGCCGGCCATCGTAAATCCGGTAAATACGCCGATGGCGTAGAAGGCGACCAACTTTGCGACGTTGGATCCAACGACGACCAATAACAATGAAGAAGTTAGTGCGAGGAAAATAATGCCGTTGGAGAAAACCAATCGGTGACCGCGCTTGGTGAGTTGCCGCGGCAAGAAGCCATCTTCCGCGATGAAGTTCGCAAGATATGGGAAACCGCTAAATGGAGTGTTTGCGCCGGTATAAAGAATAAGCATGGTGGAGAACTGAACCGCGAGATAGAAAATATGTCCGACTGTCCCGTGACCCAACACGACTTCGGCAATCTGCGAAATGACGGTTGGGGTACCGCTGAGATATGGAATCGCATGCGTCTTATTCGCCATCCATGAAACACCAAGAACAAGCGTGCCCAGGATTGTCGCCATGATGACGGTTGTGCGACGCGCGTTGTGGCCTTCGGGTGCTTTGAAGAGCGAGACGCCGTTAGAGATTGCTTCCAACCCCGTCAATGACGAACCACCGTTTGCAAATGCCTTGAGCAAAATAAATATCGATGCGCCGGTCAAAAGTTGTTGCGAATGTCCGAGTCCTACATTGCCCGCCAAAACTTGAACGTGATGAAGCGAGCCGTGAAATTCTTTCCACAATCCAACAAAGATGACAATCGC
>DAIPLA010000044.1:0-10803 GCA_036769465.1 Candidatus Nanopelagicaceae bacterium | reverse complement strand
CAGCGCGAAGCGCTTCAACAGTCAACATCGCTGTATTCATCGCGACAAGAACGTTGTTATCGAACGTTGCACCTGAGTTGTATTGGGTATTGATGGCCTGGAACTGTGCAACATAAGGATCGGTTGCATCAGCTGGTGACGGCAAAGATGAAAGGCCAATCGCGCCATACATTACAGCGGTTGGAACTCCGATTGCCTTAAGTGTTGTGGCGTCGCCACCCACGGATCCGAGAATCCATTGGGTCTTGAAACCAAGCTGGTAAGCAGCACCAAGTGCTGGGCCAGCAGCTGATGAAACACCGAACATGATGGTGACATCTGCGCCGTAAGCCTTCGCCTTACCGACCCATGACGCACCTGTTGCAGCGCTTTGTGAACCAGAAGCGTAACCAACTGAGTTAGTTGCATCGAAGGTCAAACCGCCAGCCTTGAAACCAGCGAGTGCATCGGTTCCGAAATCGTCATCCTGATAAATCAAGAAGACTTTCTTGCCAGCAAAGTTCTCTTTGATGTACTGCGCCATAATCTTTGCTTCCATTACATACGAAGCCAAGATTGGGTAAGTGGTTGGGTACTTCGTCGCATTTGCGAATCCGCTAAATCCGGTGTTGATGAAGAGTGAAGGAATGCCACGGCGACCGAGGTTGACCGAGCTGGCAATCGCTTCATTGTTGGCGGTGCCAAGCTGGCCAACAGTTGCGAATACCTTGTCCTTCAAAATCAAGTCATTGGTCTTGGCGACTGCCAAGGTTGGCACATATGAATCGTCCTTGACGACGAGCTGCACCTTGCGACCATTGACGCCACCGTTGTCGTTGACGTAGCTGAAATACGCCTGCATCGCGGCTGGAATCTTGTTGTAGCCAGGCGACGCGGCGCCGGTCAGTGGAAGTGTGATTCCGAGTTTGATAGTCGTGGGAGTCACGCCGTTTCCTGCGGCTTGTGCCGGCAACGCGGATGCGACTAGCGCACCAACGGCGATCGATGATGCGGCGATAAGCGAACGCTTGCGCCATTGTTTTCCTAGCATGTAGAGCCTTCCGTTGAGGGATTGGAGGTTTTTACTACTTGTATATCGCTATTTACTTTTTTTGATTCGCCTACGGAGCGGTCCTTCAGGGAAGAAGAGCACCGTAAGAATAAGAAGTACAGCGGTGATTAACCCGGGGAGGTTCGCGGAGACACGCTCTGCCCCACCCAGCTTCGTCGCTAGCGAATCGGATAGTTCAGGGATTGCCACCAGAACTACTGCACCAATAATGCTACCCCGCAGGTTGCCCACGCCCGCAAGTACCGCGCCTGTAACAATCGTGAAAGATAGGCTCAGTGGGAAGGCGCTAGGCGTAACAAGATTAAGCGTCAAGACCATGAGCGCTCCCGCTAGTCCTGCGATTCCTGAACTGAGCGTGAAGGCTAAAACTTTAGAGCACCCAACATGTATGCCCGCAAGCGCCGCTGCGGTTGGATTGCTACGCATTGCACGCCACTGTCGCCCGTATCTACTACCGAGAATATTTTGCGTTAACCAGATCATTAAGAGTGCTGCAGAGCCAGTAATCCAGAAAAACCAGTGGTACTGCGTGAAATCCGCACCCAATGACATTGGCGGTTGTGGAACGTTATACGCCAAACCCTGTTCGCCGCCGAGGAAGTGAAATTGATCCGCAAGCGATGGCAAACCCACCGCGAGCGCAAGCGTTGTTCCGGCGAGATATGGTCCTGAAAGTCGGGCGGCTGCGAATCCGAGAATTGCACCAAAGATCGCAGCCGCAAGTACCGCTGCTATGAAGTTGAGAAACAAATTAAAGTGCCAATACTTTTGCGAGAGCACTGCTGCGTACCCTCCGACCGCCATGATTGCGCCGTGGCCCAATGAGATTTGGCCGGAATAACCCGTCAATAAGACAATCGACGCAATAGCGACAAGGTAGACCGCGGCGGTTGCGCCTTGGAAATTGCGTAATTCATCAACATGGTCGCTGAGGAGATAGAAAAAAAGTCCAGCGAGAATGAATATCGTGGGTCGTTTGCGGAGAATGACGATTGCCTTATGCATCGCGACCTCGCAACTTACCCAAGAGGCCTTGTGGTCGAATAAGTAAAACGATGATTAAAACAATGAATGCCGCTGGGAAAGCGAGCGACGTGCTGACGTATTCAAGAATGAGCGCCAAACCGATACCCAGAATTAATCCACCAATGCCGGCGCCAATCAAACTATCGAGCCCGCCGATAACCGCGGCAACGAATCCGAGAACCAATAACAAATCCATTGAATTTGGAGCAAGCGCGCTCTGTGGCGTGATCATCAGTCCCGCTACGGCTCCGGCGGCTCCAGCAAAGGCCCAACCAATGGTTCGTGTGCGATCTACGCGCACTCCGGCCAGCCGTGCGGTCTCAGGCGCGAAGGCCGAAGCGCGCAATGCAAGACCCAAATTTGTTCGCTGAAAAATAAGCGCAAAAATTGCCATCACTAAAGCGGCGGTTGCAACAATCAAAAGGTTGAATGGCGAGAACGGAATTGTGGTGTGGCCAAAGGTGTATCCGTGCGTGCCCACTGGCGTAGCAATCCGCTTTAGATCATTTCCCCAGATCAATCCCACACCAGAACTAATCAAACCGAGTAGGCCAAGGGTTGCAATCACGGGTCGAACGTTCGCCGAAGCTCCGCTTACGCGGGCGAGCCGCCTAATTAGTAGAACGTCAACGAGAGCACCTACACATGCACCGGCAATTGTCGCAACTAGCAAAGCAATCCAAAAGTTATTGACGTGGGTTAGTACTTCGTATCCGATGTACGTAGAAAGTATCGCTTGGCCCGCTTGCGCGAAGTTCACTACTCGAGTGGAGCGCCATACCAATACCAGAGCTAGCGCCATAAGCGAATAGATAGCGCCAGAGCTCACGCCGATTAAGAGAGTGCTCAGTAAACGAATCATCAGACCCCCAAATACGCGGCGCGCAAAGCCGGGTCGGCGAGAATCTGCGAAGCGGGTCCTGCGGTCACGAGTTCACCAAGGTTGATGACTACTCCGTTGTCCGCGACGCGCAATGCGCTTACTGCGTTCTGTTCGACGAGAACAATGGTGAGGCCAAATTCTTTTCGAAGTTCATTGAGCGAATCAAAAATACTCGCAATCACCTTTGGCGCTAGTCCAAGTGAGGGCTCGTCTAGCAGCAGAAGCTTGGGGCGAGACATCAGTGCTCGGCCGATTGCAACCATTTGTCGCTCTCCACCGGAAAGGGTGGCGGCGTGCTGCTTCAATCGAGTCGCAAGCGCCGGGAAGAGTTGCAATATTTCAGTCTTGGCGAGCACAACATCCTTCTTGTCACTTCGCCACAAGCCACCGAGATCCAGATTTTCTTCGACTGTGAATTCGGGAATTACCGATTTCCCATCCGCGACGTGAACAACGCCGGCGCGTACAAGTCCCTCGGGCTTTGCGCCAAGAAGGGATAGCTCGTTCCAAAATGCAGAACCGCTCTGTGCCTTCTTTAGGCCGGAAAGAGCTCGCAGCAGCGTCGTCTTTCCCGCGCCATTCGCGCCGATAATCGCGGTCAGTGACCCTGGCGCAACCGTGAAACTCAAACCGCGAATCGCTTCAACCGCTCCGTGCGAAACGTTGAGCTCCTTAACAACTAGGCCGCTCATGAGTTCTGAACTCCTAGATATGCCTCAATTACGGCTGGGTTAGCCCGGACCTCATCCGGTTTACCGGCCGCAATGACCTCACCGAAATTCAGCACATAAATTCGATCACAGACATTCATGACGACATCCATGTGATGCTCGACTAAAAGAATCGACATCTGTAGCGAGAGATTATGGATCAGTGAATTCATCCACTCAATATCGGTGGCACCAAGACCGCCAGCGGGTTCATCCAACATCAAGATTCTGGGCTCGCTCACAATTGCGCGGGCGATGGCGATTCGCTTGGTTACGGGATAAGGCAAGGTGGCAACGATTTCGTTTGCCAGCGATGCCGCGTAAACCTTTTCTAACGCAATCATCGCGCGCTCACGAAGCGCCTTCTCGTCGCGGGTGATGCGGTTGAAGGCCGCTCCGATCAAACCTGCTTTAGCGAATCGGGTCGCGCCAATCATCACATTTTCAACAACCGTTAGCTCTGGAAATAATCCAACACCTTGCAAGGTACGTGCAATTCCAATCTCGACGAGTTGATGTGGCTTCGGCCAGGCGCGCTTTTCGCCGGCTATCTCCAGCGAACCGCTTCCTGTGACTAAGCCGGAGAGCGCGTTAAAGAGCGTGGTTTTTCCTGCACCATTCGGACCAATAATCCCGACAACTTCGTTTGCACCTAGCTCTAGTGAAACATTGGATAGTGCTGGTAATCCGTTAAATGAAATCGATAGGTCGGAGACTCTTAATTGGCTCGACGATGAACTCACCCGTAAATTCTAGGCACACGCGAAGCGATTCGAGTAACAATTTCGTAATTAATAGTCCCCGCGGCCGCAGCCCACTCATCGACCGAATAACCATTTTCGCCAAAAACGGTCACTTCATCACCCGTAACCGCTTCACTAGTTATTCCCAAGTCCACGACGAATTGGTCCATAGAAACCCGACCCAAAATCGGTGCGCGTTGACCCTTGAAGCTGACGCCCGCGGCGCTCGATGTATTGCGAGGAATCCCGTCGGAATATCCCATTGCAACAATTCCAATTTTCGTAGCTGTTCCGGTCACGGCGGTTCCGCCATAGCCAACTGCTGATCCAGCCGGTACAGATTTCACCAAATGCAATTTCGCTTTTAGCGTCATCGCTGGCTGTAGACCTAAAGAGTCGCCAGCCCCCATGTGCGTCACATCGGGCGACAGTCCATACATTGCGATACCAAGACGAACTAAATCTTTATGAGCGCCAACCTTAGTAAGAGATGCTGCCGAATTCGATAGGTGAATAATTTCGGGATTGATTCCGACCCCACGCAATTCACCTAACGCGTTTTCAAAGCGCTCAATCTGCGAATCGGTAAATGCCTCAAGAGGTTCGTCCGCACGCGCGAAATGTGTCCACGCGCCAACGACGTGCACATCCGCGCCACCGATGACCTTAAGAAAATCTGCCCACTCGTCGAGCAATCCACCACGCGTCATACCGGTATCGATCTCAATGTGGACCCGCGGCTTGATTCCGGTTCGGCGTCCGGCTTCTTCGATAACGACCAGGTGCGCCAGTGAAGGAACCGCAAGATCAATGTTTGCCTTAATGGCCGCGTCGAAGTCCTCCGAGATGGGCGTCAACCACGAGATGACGGGCGCGGTAATCCCTGCATCGCGAAGCGCATGTGCCTCTTCGACAAGAGCGACGCCGAGCCATGATGCACCAGCGTTCAGTGCGGCCTTTGCCACCGGCACCAATCCATGTCCGTAAGCATCGGCTTTTACAACGGCAAGCACATTGGCGGTGGTTGAGTTCTTTGCTCGCTCAATATTTGCGGCGATAGCCTTCAAATTGATTTCGACGTGGGCGCGCATTATTTGCCCTCCACAATCACCATCGCTGATGCGATTCCTGCATCATGCGACAAGGTTAGGTGGACATTGAAGTCACTGAGACGTTCCGACATTTCGCCTGAAAAAATGAAGGCTGGCTTGCCAGTAGGTTCATTAATAACTTCTGCTTCGTGCCAATTAAAAGCGGTCTTAGCATTGAGCGCCTTCGCCAACGCTTCTTTTGCGGCAAATCGCGCGGCTAACGAAGCGACGCTGTGCTCGGCTTCTGCCGCAGTAAAGACTCTCGCTTTTAACGCTGGTGTGCGCTCAAGAGACTCTCTGAACCGCTCGATATCTACAACGTCGATACCAATTCCTTGAATGCCGGACATTAGGACGGCTGCTTTTCTGAAGGGAAGAAGCGATCAATCGCGATGATTGCGACCAGAATTGATCCACCGAGGAATATTCCGCCAATCAGGTCCGATAGCCAATGCGTATTGCGGATCAGCGAAACAATCGAAACGGTTGCGGTCAGTAGAACGACCAGCCAGGTCAATTGAATGCCCTTAAACGGCGGGCGCTTTGTATATCGGTAAATCAGATACGCAAGCAGGCCCCATGAAATCAGCGCATTCGCGGCGTGACCGCTTGGGTATGACATGCCACCCATATGAAGTTCGTCCAAATGTAACCGTGGCTTGGTGCGACCAAAAAGAATCTTAGAAATTCCGACTACGCCGTTCAAGGCAAGCAACGCAAGAACCGAGAGATTAAATGGGCGGTAGGACTTGAAGCGCCATCCAATGAGCACGGCAGATGCAATCAAGACCGTCGCCGTCAGCGAGCGCAATCCAAGATCGTCCATGGCCAACAGCAGGTGGCTGGACATGCCGCGGAAGGTGTGATGCTTCATCGCGACGATGTGGTGGTCTACCCGAAACAACCAACTCTTGGTGAGTACTTGTTCGGTGGTAACAAGAAAACCAACGAAGAGCGCGAGCGATATCCAAATGGCTCGCTTCATTTCAGAACGACGGATGGGGTCGGTCGTAACGCGAATCATCATTCCACCGTGACGGATTTAGCCAGGTTACGTGGTTGATCCACGTCATTGCCCCGGGCAATCGCCATCTCATAGGAGATAACCTGCAACGGCACTACGGCAAGAACCGGCTGTAAAAATTCGTGCGTCTTAGGGATTCGGATTAAGTGGTCGGCCGATGCCAATGGCGCGTCGGCGATGGCGATAATCACCGCGCCACGCGCCTTCACTTCTTGGATATTGCTCGCCATCTTTTCTGCCAATAGTGAATTCTCAGTCGGCATAATTGCTACGACTGGTGTGCCCTGATCGATCAGAGCAATCGGACCGTGCTTCAACTCGCCACCGGCGAAGCCTTCAGCATGCATGTACGCCAACTCTTTGAGCTTCAGCGCACCTTCTAGCGCGGTTGGAAATCCAACGTGGCGACCCAAGAAGAGCATCGACGTGGCATCTTTAAATTGACGAGTGAGCGCACGTAGCGGCTCGACCGTTTCTAATACTTGTTCTACTTTTCCTGGAAGGTCGGTTAGCTCGCGCTCGATTTCCTTTTCTAGCGCTGGGCTGATGAATCCGCGCACCTTGCCGAGATGAAGCGCCAACAAATACATGGCGACGAGCTGGGCGGTGAATGCCTTGGTGGATGCAACCGCAATTTCTGGACCGGCATGCGTGTAGAGAACCGCGTCTGATTCGCGAGGAATGGTTGATCCATTTGTGTTGCAGACCGAGAAGACTCGTGCACCCTTTTCGCGGGCATAACGCATCGCCATCAAGGTATCCATGGTCTCGCCCGATTGAGAGATAGGAATCAACAGTGTTTTGCCGTCGACGCTTGGCTCGCGATAGCGATACTCGGATGCCAACTCCACGTCGACTGAAATATTTGCCCATTTTTCAATCGCATACTTACCGACCAAGCCGGCGTTATATGCGGTTCCGCATCCGATGATGACAACCTTCTCAATACCTTGAAGATCTATCCCTGCGGTGATTGAAGCGTCGAGCCCCGCTGTTCGTCCGATTAACGTGTCCGCGATGGACTTTGGTTGCTCGTAGATTTCCTTAAGCATGAAGTGGGCGTACCCCCCGCGCTCGGCGGCAGATGCATCCCAAGAAATTTCGTATTCGCGGTGGGGCAAGACTTTGCCTGATAAATCGGTAATGACGATCGAATCCGCGGTGATGTCTACAACTTCATCCTGTCCGAGTTCTAAAGCGCGCTTGGTGTGTGCGATAAAAGCAGAGACATCCGACGCCAAGAAGTTTTCGCCGTCGCCGACTCCCACAACAAGAGGGGAGTTGCGACGAGCACCAACGATGCGACCGGGTTCGTCTGAATGGACCGCAAGCAAAGTAAATGATCCGCGGAGTTCGCCGCAGACTTCACGCATCGCTGCAGCGAGATCGCCGTCGTGCGCTTTACGAGCATCGCTCAATAAATGAACAACCGATTCGGTATCTGTCTCGGACTTAAAAGTGTGACCACGTGCGATGAGCATCTCTTTGAGCTCAACGTAATTCTCGATAATGCCGTTGTGAATCAGCGCCAGCTTGCCGTCGTTATCGACATGCGGATGTGCGTTGACGTCGGTGGGGCCACCATGGGTTGCCCAACGTGTGTGGCCGATACCACTGTGGGATTCAGGAACGGATTCCAATATTCCTTCGAGATTGCCGAGCTTTCCCGCGCGCTTTTCTAACCAGAGCGGCTCGCCCTTTTTTACAACGAGTGCGATGCCGGCCGAGTCGTATCCGCGATATTCAAGGCGACGGAGTCCTTCAAGGACTGGTGAGAGAGCGCTCTCTTTGCCGGTGTATCCAACGATTCCGCACATGGTTACTTCAACTCACTCTTCACGACGGCGGCAATATCAGACGCAATTTTCTCTGCTTGGGTCAAATCTTCTGCCTCAACCATAACGCGGACTAATGATTCGGTTCCGGATGCACGCACAAGGACTCGCCCGCTCTTTCCAAGCGCGGCTTCATGCGCGGCGATTGATGCGGCTATTTTTTCAGCGGAATCGAGCTTTGACTTATCAACCTCTTTCACGTTGATCAGTACCTGTGGGAAGCGCTTCATCACAGAGGCAAGTTCTGCCAATGGCTTCTTGGTAGCTGCCATGACCTGCATGAGTTGTAGCGCTGTCAGCACGCCGTCGCCGGTGTTGGCGTGTTCGCGCAAGATGATGTGCCCCGATTGCTCGCCGCCCAAGACATGATTATTAGCCAGCATGTTCTCAAGGACGTATCGATCACCAACGGCGGTCTTCTCGACTTTGATACCGGTGCCTTCCATCGCTTTAACAAAGCCAAGGTTCGACATAACGGTTCCGACAACAGCGGGCACCTTCATGTGCGTGGCCAAAATAGCCAAAATAAAATCGCCATCGACAACGTTTCCGTTGGCGTCTACCGCCAGGCAACGATCCGCGTCGCCGTCGTGCGCAATGCCAAGGTCGGCGCCTTGCTTCTTTACTTCTGCAATGAGGTCATCCATGTGGGTTGAACCGCAACCATCGTTGATATTCCACCCGTTCGGAGCGTTATGAATAGCGACAACTTCTGCGCCGGCACGACGGTAAACAGCTGGGGCCACTTCGGAAGATGCGCCATTCGCGCAGTCCACAACGACTTTGAGGCCGTGAAGCGAAGTATTGAGCGATCCAAGCAAGTGATAGATGTATTGCTCGTAAGCGCTCTGGTCGTCGACGACGCGGCCCACTCCGTTACCGGTTGGACGCTCCCATGGTTCGCCTAATCGGGCTTCGATTGCTGCCTCGAGTGCGTCGTCTAACTTACCGCCGCCTTTGGCAAAGAATTTAATTCCGTTATCGGGCATTGGATTATGCGAAGCGCTAATCATGACGCCAAGATCTGCGCCGCTTTCTGCGACAAGATGCGCAATAGCTGGAGTAGGCAAAACTCCCACGCGATAGACATCTACGCCGGCGCTTAATAATCCCGCAACGACAGCGGCTTCGAGGAATTCGCCGGAAGCGCGCGAATCTTGCCCAACAATTGCGCGAGGTTTGTGTGCCGGCGTGGATTGAAAGACGCCTTTTTCAGCAAGGATGTGTGCGGCAGCAACTGCCAAATCTAAGGCGAGCTCTGCTGTTAAATCCTTATTGGCAAGGCCTCTTACACCGTCGGTGCCAAAGAGGGCCATTAGTCGATAAGCGATTCGATGTGAGAATCGGTAAGAAGAATTAACGCTTGCTGTATTGCGAGCGCTTACGAGCCTTCTTCAGGCCGTACTTCTTACGCTCGATAACGCGAGCATCACGTGACAAGAAGCCAGCCTTCTTCAGTGCTGGACGATTCGCATCAACATCGATCTCGTTAAGCGCGCGTGCAACGCCAAGGCGTAGTGCGCCAGCTTGTCCTGATGTTCCGCCACCGTTGATACGTGCGACAACATCGTAGAGACCCTCTGCACCAACGGTGCGGAATGGCTCTGAGACTGATTGTTGGTGAACCTTGTTAGGGAAATAAACCTCAAGCGCCTTGCCATTAACAGTCCACTTACCTGTTCCTGGAACCAAGCGAACGCGAGCAACGGCTTCCTTACGACGACCAGTGCCACCACCAGGTGCGGTGATTGCTGGACGGTTGGTTGCTGCAGCTGGTGTGCTGGAGCTGTACGAAGTTGGAACCTCGTCTTGGTCGATTGTTGTATCGAAATCTGACATCAGTGATGGCTCCTATTACTTCTTAACGATTTGGGAAACTTGGTTGAAAACATATGGTGTTGGGTTCTGCGCAGCATGTGGGTGTGTTGGACCTGCGTACACCTTGAGCTTTGTACCAACAGAAGAAGCCAACTTGTTCTTTGGCAACATGCCAAGAATCGCCTTTGTTACAACGCGGGTTGGATCCTGGTTAATCAAATCTGAGTAGACGATAGAAGTCATACCGCCTGGGTAACCCGAGTGGTGGTGAGCAAACTTCTGGCCGGCCTTTTGACCTGTCAACGCGACCTTCTCTGCATTGATGACGATTACAAAGTCACCCATGTCGATGTGTGGTGCGAATGTGGTCTTGTGCTTTCCACGAAGGAGCACTGCTGCATGGCTAGCAAGACGACCAAGTACTACATCTTGAGCATCGATGACATGCCACTTACGTGTTACGTCACCAGCCTTTGGTGTAAATGTGCGCACGAGATATCTCACTTTCTAGCTTCAGGGACTACTTCTTGGACATTAATTTGGCAGGAGCTGGGCCATCGGGCCTGGTTACTGCAAGAGGAGAAGGTTACCGCCGACACGCCGAGGGGGTCAAAATGGGGTC
>DAIPLA010000095.1:0-2200 GCA_036769465.1 Candidatus Nanopelagicaceae bacterium | reverse complement strand
CCTTAATCTGACGTCGCATCTCCGGATCGACCTCGTTCGGCTTCACTCCAAAAACTAACGATGCGACGGTTGAGTGCAAGTCCTCGCCACTCTTAAAGGCTTCGATCAGCGCCTCGTCCTTCGACAAGTGGGCCATGATGCGCATCTCGATCTGGCTGTAATCGGCGGTGAGCAACGAAGCAAATGGCTTCTCCGAAATGAAGCAATCTCGAATCCGGCGGCCTTCTTCTGTACGCACTGGAATATTTTGTAGATTGGGATTAGTCGACGAGAGGCGACCAGTTGCGGCGACCGTCTGCTGGAAGTTGGTATGGATTCGACCATCCGGCGCGATAGCCGCACGAAGTCCGTCGATCGTAGTCAGCAACTTACTCGTTTCACGAATGCGCAAGAGATGTTGAAGCAACGGATGGCCAGTCTTGGCGAATAAGGTCTCCAAACTTTCTGCGTCCGTGGTGTATCCAGTCTTGATCTTCTTCGTCTTAGGGAGTCCTAGCTCTTCGAAGAGGACCACCTGCAATTGCTTCGGGGAGCCAACATTGAACTCATGGCCGGCTTCCTTATGAGCGCCCGCGGTCTCGCGCGCGACCTCGTCGGTGAAATACGCGGCTTGTTCGGAAAGTTTCTTCTCGTCGACCTTGATGCCAAGTTTCTCCATCGCTGCCAGCTCAAGCATCACCGGAATCTCAAGATTACTCAAAAGGTCGTGCATATCGCGATTGCGCAATTCGGCTTCAAGAATAGAGACCAGCGTGAACAAAGTTTGCGCCTGCGTGGCATCGAAGGTCGCGAAAAGTTCCGCTTTTTGCTCCGCGTTAATTACACCCAAAAAACGCTCGGCCAGATCCGCCAGCTCAATATTCCTTGCGCCGGGGTTGATCAGGTAGGCAGCGAGTTCAGAGTCGAAGACAATTCCGTCGATATCCATGGCGTGAATAATTGTCTTGCCACCGTGAACATATTTCGGAAGAGTCGTATCCGTCAGCCACGGACCAATCTCTGAATTTCGCACCACAAAAACTTCGTTCTCCGATAGAGCGACGGCATACTCTGATAATTCACCATCCGCGATATCCGGAACAAAGGCGATCGCATCGCTCCGTTGTGCGAGAACTTTATTTAGCTCCGCCGCCGAAACCTCCCGAACGTCCACCACTACCCGAGTCACCTTTTCGGTCGACTCCAATTCTTGAACCGGCGCTTCACTTCCGATTCGGCCGCCCAAGGCTGCGACTCGCTCCTTCAGGGCTTTGATCTCCAACTTGTCGAGCAGGACGTTGATGGTCCCTACTTCAATTCCTTCCCAGCGTAAATCGCCGATGGATGCATCAATCTCCATCGAGGATTGCAGTCGAGTCAGTTCTTGATTAAGCCTGACTCCATCGACATGTGCGCGAAGTGACTCGCCGACCTTCCCCTTTATCTCATCAACGTGATCCAGCAGGTTATTGAGATTTCCATACTCTTGAATCCACTTTGCGGCCGTCTTCTCCCCGACCCCGGGAATGGAGGGCAAGTTATCGCTAGGGTCGCCGCGAAGCGCCGCAAAATCTGGATACTGCGCTGGCGTCAATCCATACTTCTCTTCCACCGCCGCTGGCGTCATTCGAGCGAGGTTCGCCACGCCCATTTTCGGATAGAGAACCGTCGTCTTCTCATTCACTAGTTGAAATGAATCTCGGTCCCCCGTACAAATAACGGTCTCAAAATTTTCGGCCTCAGCGCGCTTGGCAAAGGTGGCAATAATGTCATCGGCTTCAAAGCCCTCGACCGCAAAGTGACGAATCCCCATCGCGTGAACGAGTTCAAACAAATAACTCATCTGAGATCGAAACTCGTCCGGCGTCGCGGAACGATTGGCCTTGTACCCAGGAAATCGCTCGCTTCGAAAAGTTTTTCGGGAAACATCGAAGGCGGCGGCGATATGCGTTGGCTTCTCGTCGCGAATCAGATTGACCAACATCGAGGCGAAGCCGTAGATCGCATTGGTTGGCTGCCCGTCGGAGGTTGCGAAATTATCAACCGGGAGCGCGTAGAAGGCGCGGTAGGCCAACGAATGGCCGTCAATGAGCAACAGCTTGCCGCCTGTGCTCGATTTACCCATGTCCGCGATTCTAGTTGGGCGGTTCCAGATATGAGCGAGCTAAACTGCGGTTATGTCCCAGGAAATCGATTATCTAGAAGTTATCCGAGAGCGCGG
>DAIPLA010000043.1:3728-11252 GCA_036769465.1 Candidatus Nanopelagicaceae bacterium | reverse complement strand
GCAAAGTTGGTCTATCTTGGTGATAAGGGAGATAACCCAGCCGAACGCCCACAATCTCCGATAGACGTTGAAAGCGCGACCGCAACCATCATCGCCACCGCCGAAAAAATGGCCGGCGCCACCTTCGACGCCGTTGTCGGTAAGCGTTGTCGAATGTGTGGAGTGCGAGCCTTGTGTCCATTGCGCGCCGAGGGCAGGAGCGTGATTGATGAGTAACGCCAACATCAATGCCACTGCACGATTCACGCCTATCGAGATTGCAGAAAAACTTCGCGCTGCCGGTTTTGCGATTCATAATCCGATTAACGAGCAAAGCGAGATCATCACTTCCGCGCTTGGACCTGCTGTTGTTATCGCAGGAGCGGGATCGGGAAAGACCGAGACCATGTCTCAGCGAGTCTTGTATTTAGTCGCCAACGGACTGGTGCGACCAGATGAAATTTTGGGATTGACCTTTACTCGCAAGGCCGCTGGAGAGCTTGCCTCGCGTATGCGACTTCGATTGCGCCAGCTTCGTGCTGCCGGTGGCTTACCTGTCGATCCAAAGACCGGACAACTACTTGATATCAACGTCAACGTTTCCACATACAACTCTTACGCCGCGCGCGTATTGGGTGAGCATGGCCTGCGACTCGGTCTTGATAACGACACTCCCACATTAGGCGAAGCCGCCGCATACCAAATCGCGGCGAATATTGTTGAAAACTATGCGCCCGAGAACGGCGCAAATTTCAAACGTCGTGCTGGGCAAATCATCTCGCGCGTCCTGCGTCTCTCTGCAGATATTGCAGAACATGGCACATCGGTCGACGCGGTCGCCGAATACACCACGATGGTTTTAGAGCAATATCGCTCATTGACTGGTAAGTCCTATGTTGCGGTTCCCGCGGCAATTGAGGTTCTTGAAGAGCGATTGGCGATATTGCCGCTGGTCCGCGAATTTGACCAGTACCGCCTCGATAACAGCTCCTTGATGTTTAGCGATCAATTAGCCCAGGCAGCCCGACTCGTCGAGAAGTATCCAGAAATTGGTGAGAGCGAACGCTTCAAGTACAAGGTTGTCATCCTGGACGAGTACCAAGATACGTCATACTCACAGGTTCGCCTTCTTTCGACTTTGTTCGGCGCGGGTCATCCGGTCACGGCCGTGGGCGATCCCAATCAAGCAATTTATGGTTGGCGTAGCGCGAGTGCGCAGACGCTCGACGCCTTCCCGGTCGACTTCGCTTCGAACTCTCCTGTGCCGTGCCAAAAATTCACGTTATTAACCACCTGGCGCAATGACGCCAAGATTCTCTCGCTCGCTAACCGAGTGATTGATGAGATTGCCGTGCAGGCACGTCTGACCGATTCGGTGATTGCCGTGGATCGACTCGAATTACGCCCTAATTTTGCCGATGGATTCCTCGAGGTATCACAACATGCAACGGCGAGCGATGAGGCAGAAGCGATCGCAGATTTCTTTGAACCACTCTGGAAAGAGCACGAAGGAAGAAAGACGTGCGCCGTTCTCGTTCGCAACCGGAAACAAATTGGCGATATCGAAGAAGCGCTCCGACGTCGAGGTTTGCCCGTTGAAGTAGTGGGCCTCGGCGGACTGATTCATTTGCCCGAGATCGAAGATATCGTCGCGCTACTTCGCACTCTCGTCATGCCGGATGCTGGATCCGCACTGATGCGATTGATTTCTGGTCCACGGATGAATGTGGGCGCAAAAGATATCGCGGCGCTCGGTCACCTCACGCGATGGCTCTTTGAAAAAGATCGTGGCGAAGGCGTCCGCACCTTAAAATCGAGTTCGGCTCGAAGCAAAGAAATCGTTAACCTGATGGAAGGCGCAACCACCTCCACGCTCGAGGCCGATGAATTTGTTATCGGGAGCGTCATTGAAGCAGTCGATTATTTGAATGAAACCTCGGATTCGCCTCGCACTCTCGCCTCGCGTCACGGTTTTTCGGATATTGGTTTAGCTCGTTTAACGACCCTTGCCAAAGAGTTGAAGTCGCTTCGTCGAACACTCTCCGGCTCCGTCACAGACTCCATTATTGAAGCCGAGCGATATCTCTCACTCGACACCGAAGTCCTCGTACGCGATGGCTGGCAGCGCGGCCGCGGCAATATCGATAAATTCTTGGACGAAGCAAATAAATTCCAGCGCAACGGCGGATCGCTCATCTCGTTCTTGCAATGGTTGAAGCTCGCCGATTCGGAAGAGAGCGGACTCAAGCAGAGTGAAACCACCGTCTCCCACGAGGCGATTCAAATTCTCACGATTCACGCGTCCAAGGGTTGCGAATGGGATTTCGTATCTGTACCTGGTCTTGTTCAAGATAGCTTTCCGGTGAAGTCCAAGGAAAGTGATTTGTGGACGCGACAATCTGGATCCTTGCCAATTGCTCTGCGCGGAGACGTTGGCTACCTCAAGGTCTCTGACTTCCATAAACCAGAAATTCTTGCCCAAGGTCCAAACCCTGCTCTGACATTTAAAGAAGTCCGCGACGAATTGGACGCGCTCGCGGATTATTGGTCCGACCGCCGGACCGAGGAAGAATTCCGGTTGGCTTACGTTGCATTCACGCGCGCGCGATCCCGATTGCTCTGCACCATGGCTTGGTTCAACAACTCGATTGAAGCGAATCCGCCGAGCAGTATCTTTCAATGGTGCGTTGAAACCGCACAATCCGTTGGGGGAGTTCTTAATCTCGTCGACGAACCAAGTGGAAATAACCCGAAGCGCGAGACTCCCGCTCGAGCACCATGGCCGGTAGAGCGTCCGCGCGCCGCTGTGATTGCCGCATCTGCGGCTAGAGTTCGCGATGCTTCACCACTTCTGTTAACCAGCGATTCGCGCACTTCATCCGAGGTGGACGGCTTGATAAACGATGCGCGGGCGTTAATCGCCGAGGTTCAACGCTCGAAGGAGGCATCGGTCGTTTACTTACCGAGCCGCCTCTCGGTCTCGACATTAATGAAGTTACATGAAAATCCTGATCTGTTAGCGCTCAATATTCGACGCCCCATTCCTCAACTCTCGAATGCGTATGCGCGACGAGGAACTACCTTCCACGAGTGGATCGAAGAACACTTTAAGCGTCCACGTTTGTTTGATGACGTTGGCCTGGATGGCTTCGACGGTTTCGATGAGGAATGGCTGCTCGAGCATGGGTCGCTGCTTGAAAGTGATATCTCTATGAAGAGCGCGCTGTCGGCACAGGGTGACTCACAGATGGAGATTGAAGACGCGGCTCTCAGCACGCTGAAGGAGAAATGGCTCGCCAGCGAATGGGCCGAACGTTCTCCAATCGGCGTGGAAGTAGGTTTCGAGACGATTCTGGATGGAACCGTTCTCAATGGTCGTATCGACGCTGTCTATCAAATCGGCAATCGGTTCGAGGTCGTGGATTGGAAGACGGGCAAATCTAAGACCGGTAAAGATTTAGAAAATGCTGCCATTCAACTCGCCGCCTATCGATTGGCGTTTGCTCGACTCAATAATCTGCCGCTTGCAAGCGTTAGCGCTGCCTTTTATTACCTCGGCGACAATACGACGATTCGACCAGCGGATCTTCTTGATGAAGCGGCGCTGATTAATTTAGTTAAGCAGATTCCTGCCGCTCAATAATCACGTCGACGACCAATGGTAAGTGGTCGCTAACTCCAGATGCTGGAACTTCAACGGCCGTGGCTGCTTTGACGTTATCTGCAATGATGTAATCAAACTTGATCTTCGCGCCCCATGATGGATAACTCTTAGCAGCGTTCAGCGATCTCCATTTTTTGGAAGCAACCAGCCCCAAAATCGGAATGTTGAAATCTCCGAGCAGGATGTGGGTGCCAGGCAAGCGTGATAGCCAACGTTTTGCTCGCCAGAGTTGCCAGAGATTAACCAGCGGCACAAATGAAAGATGCGTCACGGCAACCGTGACCCCGCTTGCGAGTTCTGCCGCTAGCGCAACGCGTGGCTCATCTTTTACATAGATAAATCGAGCACGGGGTTTGCCCGTCTTTTCATTCTCGGCAGGTACGAGTAGCGGCATCCCAATTCGAGAGCGCCCTAGTTCGAGTACATGCCACCGTTTCACTTCAATTTTCGAAATTAAACCAATCCCATACTGCGGGTGCTCCGGGGATTCCAAATTCTCGGTGGAGAAAAGGAATTTAGTCTCATGATCATGATGCTTGCGCCATTTCTCTCCCGGTGTGCCGTGAACCGTGGCGGCAAATCCCCAGTGCCAATTTCCAAGTAACCGCGCTATCTCCTGGACTTGCTTCTTATTGCCCGAGCGGGGTTGTAAGTAATCGACTTCCTGCAAGCCAATGACATCTGCCGAAATCTCTCCGGCGACGAATTCAATTAGTGTGGCTAGATTGTCCGCACCGTCATCAACGTCCGTGCCCTCTGCACTAGCGGCAGCGCCCGGACCTGACTGAGGTGGAATCTGCTGGCCGTGCAAGATGTTCCACGTGGCAACCCGCAATCCCGCGCGGGGACCGACCTGCGACAAATCCGACATATGTGGAGCGTAATCGACTCTAGTAAGTTCAGCTCCGTGAATGCCAGTCCCGTGAACCACGATGCCCAGAATCAATCCGCTCGGCTCGAACTGCCCTTGGCACGCGCCGGCATCGATCGTGCAGGGGAACTTCGCGTCGACGCCACCAAGATGGATTCGCTTTGGGAATCGGCACGGATACTTCGCATCGTTCGGGAAATCACCAAGAACGAAAAGGGCCAAGAAGTTACCAACTTAAAATTCGCGACCGATGGAGCCGGGCAACCCCAATTCTCTTCGGCCAACGAGATTTCCCACACCGCTGGTGAAAAACTATTCCTCGGCTTTGATGGCACCACGGCCTACTTCGCATTTTGCTCTGATTCTCACGAATCACTTCCCGACAGCTTCCGCACGCTTCGCGAAATTGGCGACAATCTTTCCGATTCCGATATCGGCCTTGCGGTTCATGCGCAGGCACTCGCCAATTGGCATCACACCCACACACACTGTCCACGCTGCGGTTCGAGCACTACACCGAGCACGGGAGGGTCTGTTCGACGATGCGACGCAGATGGTTCAGAACATTATCCGCGTACCGACCCGGCAATAATTGTTTTGGTCAAAGATAAAAACGATCGCATCTTGTTAGGCCGCCAAAAGGTGTGGCCGCAGAATCGCTTCTCTAATTTCGCAGGATTCGTTGATGCGGGTGAATCATTTGAACATTGTGTCGTGCGCGAAGTAGGCGAAGAGGCAGGCGTGCGCGTCTCGGACATCATTTATCTGGGCTCACAACCGTGGCCTTTCCCGGCCTCGATCATGATTGCCTTCCATGCAATTACGGATAACCCAGAAGCGGCTCGACCCGACGGCGAGGAGATCGAAGAGATTCGCTGGTACGACCGCGCAACCATGAAAGCGGATGTGGCGTCGCAACACTTGCTCTTGCCACCAGCCATGAGCGTTGCCCGCAAAATGATTGAGGCCTGGTACTCCGCCGACGGTTCATCCAAGGATGATTTAGCAGGCGGCGAGAGCTGGCGTCCCAACTAATGCGGTTTTCGGCAGAGATTGATTATTTCGACGAATGATTAACGCCACCACGCCCGCTCTCACTCCCGAGCAAATACTCGCTGGCTTGGATCCAGAACAGCAACAAGCTGTCCAAGCTATCCGTGGTCCGGTCTGCATCATCGCCGGCGCGGGCACGGGTAAGACAACCGTTATTACGCATCGCATCGCATACGCAATCGCCGCCGGAGTAACCGATACAAGCAAAACTCTCGCACTGACTTTCACGGCTCGCGCTGCA
The DNA here is from genome assembly GCA_036769465.1 of Candidatus Nanopelagicaceae bacterium. Lineage (GTDB taxonomy): Bacteria > Actinomycetota > Actinomycetes > Nanopelagicales > Nanopelagicaceae > AAA044-D11. The sequence goes on along the minus strand of DAIPLA010000043.1, from coordinate 5,444 downwards.
GGTGAAATGCGCGCCCGCCTTCGCACCCTTGGAATTCCCAACGCAACCGCCCGTACTTTTCACGCCGCCGCTTTAAAGCAATTGATGTATTTCTGGCCGTATTCGATGGGCGGCTCTTTTCCTTCACTGCTGACCAGCAAATCCGGCGCTATCGCAGAATCATTTCAGCGCGCAGGTACGACGCTGGTCCCACAAGCCTCTTTGCTCCGCGATGTTGCGAGCGAAATTGAATGGGCGAAGGTGCTGGAAATAGCGCCCGAGGATTATGTTGAGGCGGCGCTCGGTGCTGGCCGAAGCATCAAAACCGGTAGCGCTCCACAACGCTTCGATGCGGATAATTCCGCGCGCGCCGAAAATCCAAAAAATACTCTAGAAGAAATCGCAAAGATTTATTCATCGTATGAATCCTTGAAGCGACAAGAGCGAGCAATTGATTTTGAGGATGTCTTGTTGTTGACCGTCGGCATGCTGGAGGAGGATCGGGATGTCCGCGAACGAGTGCGCGATCAGTACCGCTTCTTCACCGTGGATGAGTATCAGGACGTCTCGCCACTTCAGCAGCGTTTACTTAATCTTTGGGTAGGAAATCGCGAAGAGATTTGCGTCGTGGGAGATGCCGCGCAAACCATTTACTCGTTTGCCGGCGCATCCTCTGCCTTCCTTTTAAATTTCACCAAGAAGTATCCGAAAGCTGAAGTAATTCGCCTCTCCCGTGGGTATCGCTCGACGCCAGAAATAATTAGCACTGCAAATGCAATTCTTCGACAGGGCGGAATCGTCGCGAGCGAAGGCCACGAACTTTCATCCATGAACGATCACGGAGCGGAACCGCTCGTTCGTAAGTTTGAATCTGCCTCAGCTGAAGCAAAAGCCATCGTCTTCAAAATTCAGGAGTTGTTCGGCAAGGCGGGTCCAACGTCACCAGCTGCACCGGCCCAGGCAGACGCCTCCGGCATGGAATTTAGTGACATCGCAATTTTGGCTCGAACGAATTCTCAGCTCGATGCCTTCGAGCGCGAGTTGCGGGCAGTTGGCATTCCATCGCAATTAAAAACTTCCGAACGATTCTTTGAGCGAACCGATGTGAAAGACGCGATGCGCGTTATTCGCAGTGCATCGGTATTACCCGCGGATGACGGTGACTGGTATCGCACCCTTACCTCAGTTTTATTGCCATTTGGCAACGCCGATTATGTTCAGGCCTTCTTGCGTTTGGCCGCCACTATGAAAGCAGATGGCGCCCCATCACTACGCACTTTTCTCCGCGAATTGGAGGATCGGGCCGATCAGAACAACCCGCCAACCTTGCCTGGCGTAGTGCTCGCAACGCTTCACGCCGCCAAAGGCTTGGAATGGCCACACGTATTTCTTGTTGGAGTGAATGACGGAATCCTGCCCATGGGCAACGACATCAATGAAGAGCGGCGCCTCTTCTATGTGGGCCTCACCCGTGCAAAGCGTTCGGTCCACCTCTCGTATTACGGCGAAAAGAGCCCATTTCTCGCGGCCGTTGGCGGAAATTAAGCCGGAATTAATAGCGTGAACGCTGGCGCACGGTCGGTGGCGGAAATTAAGCCTGAATTAATTAGGTTGCGCGCCGCTCCGCCGCTCGGTTACCCTTCTCGCATGTCACAGAACGTAGTTCGTAGCCAAGCTCGCAGCACTGCTGCCGGCTCGCTTCGCGCTGCCGTGGCTGCGTCATCATCCATCGCATCA
>DAIPLA010000043.1:0-3628 GCA_036769465.1 Candidatus Nanopelagicaceae bacterium | reverse complement strand
CATCATCCATCGCATCAGCCTCATTTACAGCCACTTTTGCACCCAATTACGCGGGCGCAAATGCTTATGCATATACACATAAGCACGGCGGAGGCGGAACCTGGAGCACTATCGACTAACCGATAGTTCAGCCCCAGGGCCGCAAATCCTCCCAAGGATTGCGGCCCTTTTTGTTTTCCCCAATAAAAAGCCAACGAGAAATAACCAAGTAAAGGAATAGGAAGGTGAGAGCGATGACCGTTCTCCTCAGTGAACTGCTGGTCCCAGGCTGGGCAGAAGGCCCAGACGCAATGATCGGAACATCCGCATTTGCAGATGCCGCCGCGAATTTGCCCTGCCACACAGCAGACCCCGATCTCTTCTTCGCCGAGGACAACGCCTCTATTTCCTATGCCAAGTCGTTATGCGCCGCTTGTCCGATGGTTGCGGCATGTCTCGAAGGCGCGCTCTCTCGCGGCGAACCGTGCGGAGTCTGGGGCGGAGAGCTCTTTGATGAAGGTCGCCCAATTGCAGCAAAGCGCAGCGTTGGTCGCCCCCGCGTTATTAAATCCGACGAACAGGTCGCGCTCGCCAGTTAACTAGTCAGGAAGCGCTGCAATCGACGCGCGCTTCTGTTGGCTGCTTAACAGGCGCTGAATTAGCGAGCTGGCGCGATTTCGGGGAACCACGAAAGCGCTTCGTCGCGGAATTTGCCCTCCGCTTCAAGCTGGCAGAAGATGCCGGTGGTTCCCAATGTAACTCGGTGAATCAGTACGTATTCGGCGGGTAGGTTGAGTTGGAATCCAATCTTCGCCGTCGGATTACGTGGGTCGCCAACGCGCGCGCTTTGATCACGCAACCACTCGCGCGAATATCTAAATGTCTCGGTGCGAAGTGGCTCGACCAGCGGCACCAAATACTCCAGTACTAAATTCGGATCAACATCAACATCAGGCAATACGAATCCATCCTCTTTGAATCCTTCGTAAAGCGCAATTGCGTCGCCTTCAAGCGCGTTCTTCAGCAAATTCTTCATGGGCTCGGGGAAACCATTGGGCAAACGATTGCAGGCGCCAAAATCCAGAACACCCAATCGACCATCGGGCATGATGCGGAAATTTCCTGGGTGGGGGTCGGCGTGCAACAAGCCCGCGCGCTCCGGAGAGGTGAAGTGAAAGCGAGCCAGCTTAATTCCCGCATTGTTGCGCTCCTCGCGCGTTCCCTTGGCGATGATGCGCGCCAACGGCGTTCCCTCTAACCATTCGCTGACAATGACTTTGTCCGCGGCCATGATGACTTCAGGTATGTGAATATCGGGATCGTTTCGATAAGCGTCGAAGTATGTGCACTGCGCCTCGGCTTCGTATCGGTAATCGACTTCTTCAATGATGCGGGCGCGGAGCTCCTCCAAGAGTGGCTTCATTTCTAGGCCAGGCATGAAGAGGCCGAATATTTTTGCGAAGCGTTGAATTTGATTGAGGTCAGAGATGAGCGCTTCCGCGGCCCCTGGGTACTGAATCTTTACCGCGACGGGTCGGCCATCTTTCCAGACCGCCTTGTGGACCTGACCGATGGAAGCGGAAGCGGCTGGCTTATCGTTGAAGGATTCAAAGTTGTCGCGCCAGTCCTCGCCGAGTTCTTTCGCCAGAACGCTGTGCACAACACGCGCTGGAAGAGGTGGTGCTGACTCTTGTAACTTGGTCAACGTCTCGCGATACGGCTTGGCAATATCTTCTGGAAGCGCGGCTTCAAAAACCGAGAGCGCCTGGCCGAATTTCATCGCTCCGCCCTTGAGTTCTCCTAGGACTTTGAAAACTTGCTCTGCGGTCTTCTCTTGAATTTCACCAAAGACCATTGATCCCGATTGACCAACGAGCTGACGGCCAAATCCAATCGCACTACGACCGGCAAGTGACAAGGGGAGTGAAGCTAATTTCGCGGTACGAGCCGTTGTGCTTGTAGGGATCGAATCGTTTTCCTTTATCGCGTCCTTGTTGGCATTCTTATCGGCACCAGAGTTACGCACCGCATCTACATCCGCGTTCGCCTTGGCCATACCCGCATTCTTATATAACTTCGAGACATCCGCAGGCTGAATTAAATTGCCACATCATGTGCCGTGGATTACAAGGATTGAGCGCGTCGAATTCGGTCGTGCCACCAAACCATGGGGTGCTGCCAGTTTCGTGAAATTGCAATATGCCAAGAGCAACGGCGCCGGTCACCATGGCCACCAATGAGGCCGGACTTTCTGTGGGTTCACTGACGGATTGCATCATGCGAACGCGAGCGATGTGCGGGATATAAATTGATCGATGCAGATCAATACATTGCGAACATGGTGTCTGGCCAGGTTGCACCCAGGGGCCGACGGTTAATGAACCGCTCTCTAAATCCGAGATTGATAAGTGCGCCAAACCTTCGCTCATCCACTCCTGCGAGATTTCCGGCGGAACATATTGCGTGGCGACGATGAGCTGGGATGATTTCGATAAAAATCCATTGATCTGGTTCAAGCTAGCCGCTGCGCTCACTTCATCGGCTACCTCGCTATGTAATCGGCCGACATCAGCTTTTCGAATGGGAGCCCCAGTCGCTAGCAAGGGTGAAATTCGTGAGTTCGAAGGATGCCTAGATTTCCCACCTCGCAGTGCGCGTTGACGATTCACCATGGCGGTTTGTGAAAATCCAGAGGCCTGCAAAAGTGCCAATAACGAATATGCCAAACGGTTGCTACCGAATATGGTGATAGATAACTTGGTGCGCGACTTGATTTCGGCGAGTGGGGTCGCATCGCGTCCATCATCGCGTCCATCATCTAGCCCCGCATCGACCGCCGCCACCAACCCGCGGAAGTTTCGGCGCAAACTTGTGATTTCGATTTCGGGTGCCGCTCGGCGAAGAAGATCGTCATCGCTAACTTTGGTGATCAGTCGCGATCCACGTGACTTAACCGATCTAATGAAATTGCGCTCGCGTAGGCGCTCCATGACCGCATCCGCTTCACCATTTGCTCGGCCATTCAACGCACTGCCGTTTTCATCAAGACGACGGGCGACCTCAAACGCCACCTCGGGGCTTTCGATGACTAGTCCACCTCGAACGTCACCGATATAAACCTGACCGTCGCTCAGCCGGATCCAATAGACATCGCGCCGCAACGCCTCATGCTCAACCGCTGCTTTCTCCACGCACGCATCTTCCGCGCAAGCGTCGGGCATTTTTTAGGATGCTCAATTAAATGTGGAAACGACGCACTTCGAGCCTCATATTGGTGTCCGTGCGATTACTGAGCGGCTCACCGATCTACGCGCGAGCGCCACACGATCTACGCGCGAGCGCCCTAAGCCCCGCGGCAAGCAAAAAGCCCCGCCCGTGCATGACGCACAAGCGGGGCTTCTCGAAATCGGTGACTTATGCCTTACCCAAAATGCGGTTGACCTTTGTGCCACACACTGGGCAGATGCCCTGTGCCATGCGGCGACCAGAATCAGAGACCTTGACGTGTCCTTCGAAGGCACGCTTCTCTTTGCACTTTACGCAGTAGGCCTCACCCTTGTATTCCTCAGCCATAATGACCCTCCAATCGCCGTACGCTCGAACCGGGAGGCTCCCGTGTGAGCGTGCGCTAGCTAAACCATACCCGCCC
>DAIPLA010000042.1:0-11338 GCA_036769465.1 Candidatus Nanopelagicaceae bacterium | reverse complement strand
GCGTTATCACCGTTGAAGAATCATCAACCACCGGCTTGGAGCTCGACTTCACCGAAGGTATGCAATTCGACAAGGGATACATCTCGCCATACTTCGTCACCGACACCGATCGCATGGAGACCGTCCTCGAGGACGCCTTCATTCTGATCTCCGGCCAGAAGATTTCTGCACTCAGCGAAATCCTCCCGATCTTGGAGAAGGTTTCCCAATCAGGTAAGCCGCTCTTGATCATCGCTGAAGACGTTGAAGGCGAAGCGCTTTCTACTTTGGTCGTGAACCGCATGCGCGGAACATTCACCTCCGCAGCCGTTAAGGCACCTGGCTTCGGCGATCGTCGCAAGTCAATGTTGCAAGACATGGCAATCCTTACCGGCGGACAGGTCATCACTTCAGAAGTTGGCCTCAAACTTGATCAGGTCACCATCGATCTCTTGGGTCGTGCTCGTCGCGTTGTTATCACCAAGGACACCACCACCATCGTGGATGGCGCTGGAGATAAGAACGAAGTAGCGGGCCGCGTAGCTGAAATCCGTTCCGAGATCGCAAATAGCGACTCTGACTGGGATCGTGAGAAGTTGCAGGAGCGCGTCGCAAAGCTTGCCGGCGGCGTTTGTGTCATCAAAGTCGGCGCGCATACCGAGGTTGAACTCAAGGAGAAGAAGCACCGCCTTGAAGATGCAATCTCAGCAACTCGCGCAGCAGTCGAAGAGGGCATCGTTGTAGGTGGCGGCGCAGCACTCGTGCACGCAGCCTCAGTACTCGACGGCGACCTTGGCTTCGAAGGCGACAAGGCAGTCGGCGTTCGCTTGGTCCGCAAGGCCTGCGATGAGCCACTTCGTTGGATCGCAGAGAACGCGGGTCACGAGGGTTATGTCGTCGTAGCAAAGGTCCGCAGCATGAAGCCCGCTGAAGGTTTCAACGCGTACTCAGAGGTCTACGAAGACTTGGTAAAGATCGGCGTCATCGATCCAGTAAAGGTAACGCGTTCTGCGTTGGCTAACGCTGCATCAATCGCCGCAATGTTTATCACCACTGAAGCGCTTGTCTTCGAAACTCCAGAAGAGAGCAAGGAAGAGGCAGCATCCGGACATGGCCACAGCCATGGACCTGGTGGACACTCCCACTAAGTTCGAATAGAAAAAGGCCCCGCAGAAAAATCTGCGGGGCTTTTACTATTGCTAGAAAGTTATTACAAATGTTTACGAAGCGACGACCGAAAGTCCGCGACGATTGATGATGGTCAGACGATCATCTTCTGAGAGGCCGCCCCAGATGCCGTAAGGCTCTTGGAGGCGAAGCGCTTGCTCGCGGCAGGCCATCATGACTGGGCATGATGCACACACTGCCTTTGCGGCATTCTCGCGATTGCGGCGACGTGGTCCACGTTCGCCATCTGGATGGAAGAACATTTCAGTAGGCAGGTCGCGGCAGGCCGCGTCTTGCTGCCAATCCCAATCCTGCGCCAAAGGGCGAGGCATTTGTGGGGCAATTCCGTTCATGCTGTGCTCCTTCTCCGTGGTTCTGTTGAAATACTACAACCGCGCCATAAGTTGTTCAAGCCCCTGACCCAGTTTTGGCGCGATTTCAAGTGGCATTGCTCACCGATTCGGGAGAGCATTGGGGCATGGACGCTCAAACGGAGGTTTCCGGCTCAACTGTGGCCGCGGTAGCCCGCCGTCTGGGCATCGCCCCCGCCACGTTGCGGACCTGGGACCGCCGATATGGCTTAGGGCCTACCGAGCACAACGCCGGCTCCCACCGCCGTTATTCCCCGCAGGACGTCATCCGCCTGACCCTAATGCGCCGCCTCGTCGTCTCGGGCATGGCACCCGCAGACGCTGCCGCGAAGGCGCTCGCCCACACGGGTCCACTGCCAGAAGAGATTCAAACCGTAGCCACCACCACCGCGGTGGATACCGAGATCATCTCTGCTTTGCATCGTGCCGCCGAGGGATTACAAAGAGACATATTTGAGGCAACGATTCGAAGCCAAATCAATGAACACGGTGTGGCGCATACCTGGCAAAGCGTGATTCGACCATTACTTCATGAAATCGGTTCGGCCTGGGAATCCACTGGCACGGGGATTGAAATCGAACACATGGCGAGCGAGGTCATCCGTCGAGTCTTGGGCGATTCGGTCTCGCAACTTAAGGATCCGAAGAATGAGCGACCAGTGTTGTTGGCCTGTGTCGGGCAAGAGACCCACTCGCTGGCGATTCATGCGCTGGCAGCGGCGCTCGCCGAAGTGAAAATTGAAAGCGCATTCTTGGGCGCCCAAACTCCACAAGTTGCGCTGAATGAAGTTGTTCGTCGCACCGCTCCTCCAGCTATTTTCTTGTGGGCACAACTCAAGAAGCATGCCAATCCATCTTTCATACAAGAGTTGCCGAAGACTCGTCCCGCGCCGCGAATCATTGTCGGCGGACCGGGCTGGCAGAAGTCCGATTGCGGCAAGGCCGTTGTCTGCTCGGGATTGGCCCAAGCTGTGGAGGAAATCTCACAAGCCTGCGGCTTTTAAGGCGCGACAAGCGAGCCCCAGGGATTTTCACTCGTTCGACATTGACTAGACTCGCCACATGTCCGAGAGCGAGCACAACTCCAAAGTGGCCATGCTGGGCCTCACCTATGACGACGTGCTGCTCCTGCCAGATGCTTCGGATGTCGTCCCTAGCGAAGTAAATACATCCACTCGCTTGACGCGCGGAATCAACCTTCGAATTCCGGTGGTCTCTTCTGCCATGGATACCGTTACCGAATCAACAATGGCAATCGCAATGGCGCATGCAGGTGGCATCGGAATCATTCACCGCAACCTGCCGGTCGAAGATCAGGTGAAGCACGTCCTGGCGGTAAAGAAAGCCAATACCGAGTACTTAGTCGGCGCGGCGGTCGGCGTCGGAGATGACGGTTTTCATCGCGCGCTCGAACTCATCAAGGTCGGCGTTGATGTCGTCGTTGTTGATACCGCGCATGGTCACCACAGAGCTGTGCTCGAAGCGATTGAGCGCATCAAGGCGGCGCATCCCGAGATTCAAATTATTGGTGGCAACGTCGCAACCCGAGCAGGCGCACAGGCGTTGATTAACGCCGGTGCAGACGCTGTAAAAGTGGGCGTTGGCCCAGGCTCAATTTGCACAACCCGCGTTGTCGCGGGCGTTGGTGTTCCACAAGTTACTGCAATCATGGAAGCGCACAAGGCATGCGTAAAAGCAGAAGTCCCATTGATCGCAGATGGTGGCCTGCAATATTCCGGTGATATCGCAAAAGCGATTGTGGCTGGCGCCGACACCGTGATGTTGGGGTCGTTGCTTGCCGGTTGTGATGAATCACCTGGTGAATTAATCGAAATTAACGGTCGCAAGTTCAAGGGCTATCGCGGCATGGGTTCACTTGGCGCAATGCAATCGCGCGGTGAACAAAAGTCTTATTCCAAGGATCGTTATATGCAGGACGATGTTTTGTCGGAAGATAAATTGGTGCCAGAAGGCATCGAAGGAAAGGTCGCATACCGCGGACCGGTCGCCGCAACCGTTCACCAGTTGGTCGGGGGGTTGCGTTCTGGCATGGGTTACGCCGGCGCTGCAACCATCGCTGATTTACAGAAGAGCGGTCAACTCATTCAAATTACTTCAGCCGGATTGCAAGAGAGCCACCCTCACGACGTTATGGATATCGCGGATGCGCCTAACTATCTGCGGAAAGGCTAAATAGGTTTAGCGATGAATGAAATAGAGATCGGTCCATCCAAGCGCGCTCGCGCCGCGTATTCGTTCGACAATATCGCGATCGTGCCGTCGCGCCGAACTCGCGATCCAGAAGGCGTCTCCATTAACTGGCAGATTGACGCCTATAAATTCGATCTACCTATGATGGCCGCGCCGATGGATTCTGTGGTTTCGCCAGAGACCGCAATTGCAATCGGCAAGCTGGGCGGACTCGGAGTACTCAACCTCGAAGGTCTATGGACTCGACACGAAAACCCAAAGATTCAACTCGGCGAAATTGCGTCGATGCCACAAGAGCAAGCGATTCGTCGTATGCAAGAGTTGTATTCGGCGCCGATTCGGCCAGAACTTATTAAAGAGCGCATCGCTGAAATCCGCGCCTCTGGCGTGACCGTAGCGGCGGCCTTATCTCCGCAACGCACCGCCGAACTTCACAAGGCAGTGATTGCAGCCGGCGTTGATATCTTCGTTATCCGCGGAACCACCGTCTCGGCAGAACACGTCGCGTCGGATGATTCTGCGCTCAACCTCAAGAAATTTATCTATGAACTCGACGTTCCAGTCATTGTGGGTGGTTGCGCAACCGCAACCGGCGCACTTCACTTAATGCGCGCTGGTGCCGCAGGAGTGTTGGTTGGTTTCGGTGGCGGCGCAGCACACACGACGCGTTCGGTACTAGGCATCGCTGTCCCAATGGCATCCGCGGTCGCAGAAGTAGCCTCCGCTCGACGCGATTATTTGGATGAATCCGGCGGACGCTATGTTCACGTCATCGCCGACGGTTCGGTCGGTCGCAGCGGCGATATCGCGAAGGCAATTGCATGTGGCGCCGACGCGGTCATGATGGGGTCACCACTCGCGAAGGCGGTCGAAGCGCCCGGCAAGGGCTGGCACTGGGGATCCGAAGCGCATCACCTGGAATTACCTCGTGGCGACAGAGTCCATGTCGGCACCGTGGGAACCTTGGAAGAAATTCTTACCGGCCCATCGCATTCTGCTGATGGCAGCATGAACTTGTTTGGAGCGCTGCGTCGCGCAATGGCAACCTGCGGATACTCCGATGTGAAGGAGTTCCAACGCGTAGAGGTTGTTATTGATCGTGCCTGATCTCGTACTTGTTGTTGATTTTGGAGCTCAATACGCGCAATTAATCGCGCGACGAGTTCGCCAAGCACAGGTCTATTCCGAAATTGTTCCGTCCTCTATGCCGATAACTGAGATGTTGGCGAAGAAGCCGAAGGCAATCATTCTCTCCGGCGGCCCATCATCGGTATACGAAGAGGGCGCACCTACTCTGGATGCATCACTCTTTGATGCCGGCGTTCCGGTCTTTGGAATTTGTTACGGCTTTCAAGTAATGGCCGCGGCGCTGGGTGGCGTGGTGACCAAAACAGGAAAGTCGGAATTCGGCCGCACCCCTATCGACATTGAGTCTTCATCTGGTTTGCTCAAAGGATTACCCAAGAGTTTTAACGTATGGATGAGTCATGGCGATTCTGTAACCCAAGCACCTGCAGGTTTTGCTTCCACCGCTCACACAGTCGACACACCAATCGCGGCCTTTGAAAGCGCTGATGGGAAATTTGCCGGCGTGCAATTTCATCCGGAAGTTCTGCATTCCGAAAATGGCCAAGAGATCTTGCGTCGCTGGTTGATTGAAAGCGTTGGTTGCGCCCCGACCTGGAATTCAGAAAATATTGTCGCGGGCGAAGTTGCTCGGATTAAAGAGATTGTTGGCGGAAAGCGTGTCTTGTGCGGCCTTTCCGGTGGCGTGGATTCAGCGGTAGCCGCTGCGATCGTGCAGAAGGCGATTGGTAATCAACTGACCTGTGTCTTTGTGGATCATGGCCTATTGCGCGAAGGCGAAGCCGAGCAAGTCGAACGTGATTTTGTCGCATCCACTGGAGTTGTTCTCAAAGTTGTTGACGCTAAGGAGCGCTTTCTTAATGCGTTGGCCGGGGTCACGGATCCAGAAACAAAGCGGAAGATCATCGGCACCGAATTCATTCGCGTCTTCGAGGCTGCCGCACGCGAAATTTCTTCGGACGAACCCATCGATTTCTTAGTGCAAGGAACGCTCTATCCAGACGTTGTTGAATCTGGCGGCGGCACCGGCACCGCAAACATTAAGTCGCATCACAATGTCGGGGGATTGCCGGATGACCTTGCCTTTGCGCTGATAGAACCACTCCGCACGCTTTTTAAAGACGAGGTTCGCGAAGCAGGTATGCAGCTGGGATTGCCGCGCGAAATCGTTATGCGCCAACCATTTCCTGGACCGGGTTTAGCGATTCGAATCGTCGGAGAAGTAACTGAAGAAAACCTTAAAATTTTGCGCAAGGCGGATTCCATCGCGCGGGCAGAGTTAAGCGCCGCGGGCTTGGACAACGATATTTGGCAGTGCCCAGTCGTACTTTTGGCTGGTGTGCGAAGCGTTGGAGTTCAGGGCGATGGCCGCACATACGGTCATCCGATAGTTCTCAGGCCAGTCTCATCTGAGGATGCTATGACTGCTGATTGGAGCCGAGTTCCTTATGATGTGTTGGAGAAAATTTCTACGCGCATCACAAATGAAGTTCGGGAAGTCAATCGGGTAGTCTTGGATGTAACGTCAAAGCCACCCGGCACCATTGAGTGGGAGTAAATGTGAAACGCTTTGTTCTTGCAGTAAGTTCGGTAGCCCTTGCGGGTCTTGCAGTCTCGCCTGCCTATGCTGGTGGCAAGGCAGCGCCGTCAACCGCGCCAGTCAATTCATCGAGCAAGGTGACGTGTACGACCAGCACTGCTGTCGGCCACACACCCATCAAGGTGGCTCAACCAGTCGCTGCAACAAAGAAGAATCGAACAATCACTCTTAACACTAACTGTGGCTCAATCGTGATCGCCGCGGATGGAATTCACGCGCCGTTAGCCGTGAATGCAATGACCGCATTCGCTAACTCCGGATATTTCAACGAGAGTATCTGCCATCGCCTCACAACTCAGGGCATCTTTGTTTTGCAATGTGGAGACCCAACCGCATCAGGAAGTGGTGGACCCGCCTGGTGGTACGCGAACGAAAACCTTCCAAAAGGTGCAGTAAATGACTATCCAGCGGGCACGGTCGCGTTAGCGAATGCTGGAATTCAGGATGGCCATGCGACAAACGGAAGCCAATTCTTCTTGGTCTATGCCGACACCACCTTGCCACCTGCATACACGATCTGGGGACACGTCACCTCTGGCCTGAATGTCTTGAAGGCTATCGCCGCAGCAGGAACGGATAACGCGTTTGGCAATGGTGATGGTCACCCAAACCAGACCGTATCGATTGTTACAGCAACCTCTAAATAAAACTAGGCGAACTAGCCGAACTAGCCGAACTAGCCGAACTAGGCCGTTTCAACGATTCTGAAAACTTCAGCGACTCGACCTTCTGCAAGCCCGTTCGCTTGAGCATTGCGCTCACCCCATGCTCGAACCATGTTCGGCATTTCAGTGTTGTGTGCGGTCTGACTGACGTGGGCGTGTAACGCAGCGAGCTTTTTGTCGAATGTGTCGGTGACATCAACGAAGTGATTGGGGGAGTTGTGAGACATCACCCAGACCTCGCGCACCTTCCACGGTTCGAGTCCCTCTTCTTTATATAAATCCTCAAAGGCAAAGAGATTTCGCGCATCGGGGTAGACCGCCTGAATTGCCGCTTCACCGGCAGCCATATGATCTGGGTGGCTAGCGGGCAATCGGTCCCAGTTACGTTCTGGACTTTGGATAACCATGCGATCTGGCTTCGCTTTACGAATCGCGCGCACAATCTTTTTACGCAGTTCAATGGTGGGCTCTAACCAGCCATCGCGGTAATTCAAGAAGGTGATGTCGGTGACGCCAAGCGCAAGGCCGGCATCGCGTTGTTCCTTTTGACGAATCTTCGGCATCTCTTCGCGCGGCACGTTCGGATCCTCGCCGCCCTGATCGCCGTTGGTGCAGATGCAGTACGAGACTTTAATTCCCTTCGCGGTCCATTGCGCGATGGTGCCACCGGCGCCAAAGTCCAAATCATCAGGATGGGCGGTTACAACTAGGACGCGTTCAATCTCGGAATCATCAATAGGCATGTGCTGATTTTGTCAGACTTTCTCTCGTTAGACTCACCGAGTGCCAAATGCCGAACAACTCCTCGAGGGGCTAAACCCCCAGCAGAAAGCTGCGGTAGAACACATTGGCGCTCCATTGCTGGTCGTGGCCGGCGCTGGTTCGGGCAAGACTCGAGTTTTGACGCGCCGTATCGCATATTTGCTCGCCGAGCGAGGTGTTGCGCCATACGAAGTTCTTGCGATCACCTTTACTAATAAGGCCGCGGGCGAGATGAAAGAGCGCGTCGCAGAATTGGTCGGCGACCGAGCTCGATCGATGTGGGTCTCTACCTTCCACTCGGCGTGCGTGCGGATCTTGCGACAAGAGGCGGTTCGCCTTGGTTATAGCAACTCCTTCACGATTTATGACTCGGCTGATAGTCAAAAGCTCCTTTCGCACATCATGAAGGATATGAATCTTGATGCCAAGCGATACGCGCCGCGCGCGGTGCAGGCGCTTATCTCGGCTGCGAAAAATGAGTTGATGGGCCCAGCTGATTATCAGTTGCAGGCAACGGACCACTTCGCGCAGATTGTTGCCGAGGTTTATGCGGTCTACCAGCGGCGATTAACAAGTGCGAACGCGATGGACTTCGATGATTTAATCGGTAAGACGGTCGAGTTACTGCAACGCTTCCCCGAAGCGAAGGCGCGATACCGTTCGCGATTTCGTCACATCTTGGTCGATGAATATCAGGACACCAACCACGCGCAATACATTCTTATTAAAGAGCTAGTCGGCACCGAATTCGATGGCTATCCAGTAGCCGAACTCTGTGTGGTCGGTGACGCGGACCAGTCCATCTACGCCTTTCGCGGCGCGAACATTCGCAATATCTTGCAGTTTGAGGCCGATTACCAGAACGCCCGCACGATTTTGTTGGAACAGAATTATCGATCCACTCAAAACATTCTCTCGGCCGCCAACGCAGTAATTGGAAACAACGAGGGTCGTAAAGAAAAGAATTTGTGGGCGGACTCGGGGGCTGGTGCAAAAATCACCGGCTACTTGGCGGAGAGCGAACAAGACGAAGCAGCATACGTAGCCGGTGAAATTCGACGTTTGCAGGCCGAGGGAATTTCCACACCAGGCGAGACCGCGGTTTTCTATCGCACTAACGCGCAATCTCGCGCCTTTGAAGAAGCGTTCTTGCGCGCACCCTTGCCGTACAAAGTCATCGGCGGTCTGCGATTTTATGAGCGAAAAGAAGTTAAAGATTTCTTGGCGTACCTACGCATCATTGTGAATCCACAGGATGAAGTCTCGGTGCGTCGTGTTATCAACACCCCGAAGCGCGGGATTGGTGATCGCGCCCTGGATTTGGTCGATGAATACGCGAAAGCGCACGATGTCTCATTCTGGCAAGCACTGACAAAATGGAATGAAATCTCCGAGCTAGCGGCGCGCTCTGGTGGCGCGATTAGAGATTTTGTTGCACTCATTGATTCACTCGCGACGCTCAACGAAGCAAAAGTTGCGCCCTCCTCGATTGCGCAAGCAGTACTGGAACAGAGCGGACTATTAACCGAATTACAGAAGAGCGATGACCCACAGGATGAATCTCGGATCGAGAATATGGAAGAGCTGGTTGCGGTCGCCATCGAATACGAGACTGGTGAGGTAGACGAAGGTGAAGAAATCTCCTTGATGGGATTTTTAGAAGATGTCGCACTAGTGGCTGATTCCGATCAAATTCCTGATGGCGAAGACCATGGCGGCGTAGTCACGCTGATGACATTGCACACCGCAAAGGGTTTGGAATTTCCCACCGTATTTTTGACGGGTATGGAAGAAGGAATATTTCCGCATTCGCGCACGCTGGGCGATAAGAACGAGGTTGAAGAAGAACGTCGCTTGGCTTATGTCGGTTTAACTCGTGCACGCGAGCGCTTGTATCTTTCCCGTTCGGAATATCGATCATCCTGGGGCTCGCCTACATACAATCCCGCATCTCGATTCTTAACCGAAATCCCAGAAGAGTTAATTGAATGGAACGAGCACTCCGGAAGTAGTTATGGCGGATCCTCATCACGTTCATCTGGCGGCTCGGGATTAAAGGCATCCAAGTTTGTTCCCAACTATCCAGCTCCGCGAGCCACCGGCCGAAAGAGTTCCACGACGATGGTTCTCGAAGTCGGAGATCGTGTGTCCCATGACACATTTGGATTGGGTTCGGTTGTTGCAGTGAACGGAGAAGGCGATCGCGCCGAGGCCACAATCAATTTTGGCTCATATGGCGAGAAGCGATTGTTGCTTCGTTACGCCCCAGTCGAAAAGCTGTAACAAGACCGTCGCTTCTCAGGTACTAAGATTTCTACATCGTTACGGTCGTTAGCTTCACCTAATTGATGGGGGATATCCGTGGATCTCTTTGAGTATCAAGCTCGAGATCTTTTCGAATCACATGGCGTGCCAGTTCTTGGCGGCGCTGTTGCGTTCACACCAGAAGAAGCAGCAACAGCTGCGGCTTCGATGGGTGGTCGCGTGGTCGTTAAGGCACAAGTAAAAGTTGGCGGTCGCGGCAAGGCTGGCGGCGTCAAGCTCGCCGAATCACCAGATGATGCGCGCGAGAAGGCAGCTGCAATCCTAGGCATGGATATCAAGGGTCACACCGTTCACAAAGTGATGATTGCGCAAGCCGCTCCGATTGAGAGCGAGTACTACTTAGCGATTCTGCTTGATCGAGCGAATCGCAACTTCTTGGTCATGGCATCCGTTGCCGGCGGTATGGAAATTGAAGAAGTTGCTCATACCTCTCCTGAGAAGTTGGCACGCGTTGGTATCGATCCCAACCAGGGTATTTCACGCGAGAAGGCCCTCGAAATCGTTAAGGCCGGACAATTCCCCGCTGATGTCACAGGCCAGGTTGTGGAAGTTTTGTTGAAGTTGTGGGCCGCATTTGTTGCTGAAGACGCAACCCTGATGGAAATTAACCCATTGGTGAAGACAAGTGACGGCAAAGTGGTTGCGCTCGACGGCAAAGTCACGTTGGATGACAACGCTGGCTTCCGCCATCCATCGCACGAAGAATTAGTCGATCACGCGGCGACAAATCCTTTGGAAGCGTTGGCTAAAGAAAAAGATTTGAACTACGTCAAGCTCGATGGTCAGGTCGGCATCATCGGCAACGGTGCTGGATTGGTTATGTCCACGCTCGATGTTGTCGCATATGCTGGTGAAAAGTACGGCGTGAAGCCCGCGAACTTCCTCGATATCGGCGGCGGCGCATCGGCTGAAGTTATGGCCAACGGCCTATCCATCATCTTGGGTGACCCAGATGTTCGCAGCGTATTCGTGAACGTATTCGGTGGCATCACTGCTTGTGACGCTGTTGCAAATGGAATCGTTCAGGCGCTCTCTATCTTGGGCGAGAGGGCAACCAAGCCAATCGTTGTCCGTCTTGATGGAAATAACGTTCTCGAAGGCCGTCGCATCTTGAACGAAGCGGCGCATCCACTTGTTCCACAGCTAGACACCATGGATGGTGCAGCAGCACG
>DAIPLA010000041.1:2174-11510 GCA_036769465.1 Candidatus Nanopelagicaceae bacterium | reverse complement strand
TAACGTGAACCGGCAACAAGCGCGCCGAGGTCGAGCGAGTAGACCTGCTTATCCTTCAACGTCTCTGGTACGTCGCCCTTGAATACAGCCTGAGCAAGTCCTTCGACGATTGCGGTCTTTCCAACGCCTGGCTCGCCAATCAACACTGGGTTGTTCTTGGTGCGACGTGAAAGAACCTGCATCACGCGCTCAATCTCTTTTTCGCGACCGATAACCGGATCCAACTTACCCTCGCGCGCGGCTTGGGTGAGATTGCGACCGAATTGATCGAGGACTAATGAGGTCGATGGAGTTCCTTCAGCTGGACCAGCGTTTGCCGGCTCCTTACCTTGGTAACCGGAGAGCAATTGAATTACCTGATTACGGACGCGACCTAAATCGGCGCCGAGCTTGACCAATACCTGTGCGGCAACGCCTTCGCCTTCGCGAATAAGTCCGAGAAGAATATGTTCCGTACCGATGTAGTTGTGACCAAGTTGAAGCGCCTCGCGAAGCGAGAGCTCCAAAACTTTCTTAGCGCGCGGTGTAAATGGAATGTGCCCCGATGGTGCTTGTTGTCCCTGGCCAATAATTTCCTCGACCTGAGAGCGAACCGCTTCCAGTGAGATGTTCAGCGCTTCGAGCGCCTTGGCGGCGACGCCTTCGCCTTCGTGAATGAGGCCAAGAAGAATGTGTTCAGTGCCGATGTAGTTGTGGTTAAGCATGCGTGCCTCTTCTTGGGCCAGCACAACAACACGACGAGCTCGATCGGTAAAGCGCTCGAACATTAAGCAATCTCCTTCTTCTGGGGATACTTCATAGCCTAATAGTTAACCCCGAATGGGGCATATTTATGCCCGGAGGCGGCAAGAAGTGGGCAAGAAGCGCGCGGAATCGGAGCGGAAATTAGAGAATCTTGAGCATTCGGGTATTGCCCAAGGTATTCGGCTTGACAGCCTCAAGATCCAAGAATTCGGCAACGCCTTGGTCGTACGAGCGAAGTAATTCGGCATAGACATCGGGCTCGACAGGCGTGCCCTCGATGACCTGAAAGCCGTGGCTACCGAAAAATTCGGTTTCGAAGGTAAGACAAAATATTCGCTCAACCCCGACCGATTTTGCGCGAGCCACAATTGAATCCAAAATCTTGTGACCGATTCCCTGACGCTGGTGATCGGGCGAAACCGCGACGGTACGAACCTCTGCCAAGTCCTCCCACAGCACGTGCAGCGCACCGCAACCCACAACTCGATCGCCCTCAACCGCCACCGTGAATTCCTGAACGCTTTCGTACAAGGTAACGGTCTCTTTGCCTAGCATGCGGCCAGGTACAGCGTAAGTATCAATCAGCGCACGAATTTGTTTTACATCACCAGTACGCGCCGGGCGAATTTCGATAGTCATGCCGATTTATTCCTCGGGCTTAACCAGTGGGAACAAGATTGTTTCGCGAATACCCAAGCCAGTCAGCGCCATCAACAAACGATCCACGCCCATGCCCATACCGCCCATTGGTGGCATCGCGTATTCCATCGCGCGCAAGAAATCTTCATCCAACTGCATCGCTTCTAGATCGCCCTTCGCAGCGAGCAAGGATTGCTCGGTGAGGCGTTCGCGTTGGATCACTGGGTCGATTAACTCGGAGTAACCAGTCGCGAGTTCAAATCCCTCGACATACAAATCCCACTTTTCAACGACGCCTGGAATAGTGCGATGCGCACGAACCAACGGCGATGTATCAACTGGGTACCCCTTAACAAAAATTGGTCCGGCCAATTTATCTTCGCAGACGTGCTCAAAAATCTCTTCTGCGAGCTTGCCGGTGACCCACTTGGGATCGACTTTCATACCCAGCTTTGTAGCAATAGTTTTTAATTCTTCGATCGGAGTCAGCGCGCTGACTTCTTGGCCAACGCCGCTAGAAATCAAATCAAAGAGCGAAGCCTCTTCCCAATCGCCACCTAGGTCGAGTTGACGGCCATCGTGATGAGTAACAACGTGGCTGCCAGAAACCGCCAACGCCGCATTTTGAATCAGCGTCTTCGTAAGGTTCGCAATCGTGTCCCAGTCGCCATAAGCCTCGTAAGACTCGATCATTGCGAATTCAGGCGAGTGGCTCGAGTCCGCGCCTTCATTTCGGAAGTTACGGTTGATTTCGAAGACACGCTCAATACCTCCGACAACGCAACGCTTTAAGAAAAGTTCTGGCGCGATGCGCAAGAAGAGTTCCATGTCATACGCGTTACTGTGAGTCTTGAACGGCCGTGCGGTTGCACCACCATGCATGACCTGAAGCATTGGGGTCTCGACTTCGATGAAATCTCTTGAGTTGAATGTCTCGCGCAGAGAACGCATGACGGTTGGACGCAATCGTGCGTTCAATCGAGCTTCTGGGCGAACAATCAGATCCACGTAACGCATGCGAACGCGGGTCTCTTCAGAGAGTGGCTTATGCTCGACTGGCAATGGTCGCAATGATTTAGCCGCAATCTGCCATGAATGAGCCAGAATCGAGAGCTCGCCGCGCTTTGAAGTAATGACCTCACCGGTCACGCTTACTAAGTCGCCGAGGTCGATATCGCCTTTCCATAGATCCAAGGACTCTTGCCCGACCTTGTCGAGTGAAAACATGGCTTGGAGTTCTGTGCCATCACCCTCACGAAGGGTCGCGAAGCAGAGCTTGCCGGTATCGCGCTTGAAAATGACTCGGCCAGTGACGCTTTCAATCTCGCCGGTAGCAACGTCGATTGCTAAATCTTTGTGCTTTTCGCGGATGGCTTTGAGCGACGTCGTGCGTGGTACTTCGACTGGGTAAGGCTCGCCTCCGCGCTCGATGATCGCGCTTCGCTTCTCGCGACGAATCCGAAGTTGCTCGGGTAGGTCGTCTTCTGGCGAATTGTCGACGGGCGAGTTATCTGCGCTCATAATGCGGGGAGTCTACCCTGTTAAAACTGGCTCACTGAAAATGATTACTAGTGATTGCGCTCGTGAACCAGGCGCAGGCCAATCAGCGTTAAATCTGGCTCATGAAAGTCAATGTTTTCAGCGATGCCAATGACAAGCGGAGCTAGGCCACCAGTAGCAATCACCGTGATCTCGCCAGAGTCTGGATAGAGAGCTTCGAGCTCGTCGCTAATTCGATCGACAAGTCCATCCACTTGGCCAGCGAAGCCATAAATAGTGCCGGATTGCAGCGCCTCCACGGTGTTCTTGCCAATTACATTCTTCGGCACAACCAATTCAACCTTGCGCAATTGCGCGGCGCGAGCGGCGAGCGCCTCTACTGAAATTTCAATTCCTGGCGCGAGCGCGCCACCTAAAAATTCGCCCTTCGGCGAAACCACGTCGAGGTTTGTTGATGTACCAAAGTCGACGACGATGCATGCGCCATCGTTTCCATATAAATCATGCGCGGCCAATGTATTAACGATGCGGTCCGCGCCAATCTCCTTCGGAAAATCCACGAGCAACGGAACGCCGGTCTTCACGCCTGGTTCAATCAACGTTGTGGGAATCTCTTGAAAATAGAGATCAATCATCGTACGGATTTCGCGCAATACCGATGGCACGGTGGAACAGACCGCGAGTCCCGATACGTCATATCCCTCAATCAATGATTTGTATCGCAGCCACAACTCATCCGCGGTATCTCGTGGATCGGTCTTCACGCGCCACGAATGCGCGAGTTCTTCGCCGTCAAAGACTCCTAGAACCGTATTTGTGTTACCTACGTCGATGGTCAGAAGCATTTAGCTCTCCTTGCGATTCTTGAGGTCAACCCCGATATCCAAAACTGAAGCCGAATGTGTCAGCGCACCAACCGCGAGAAAGTCCACTCCAGTCGCGGCATATTTCGCCGCGTTCTCCAGCGTCAACCCGCCTGATGCTTCTAGTCGAGTTCGACCGTTAACCATACGAACCGCCTCGCCGCACTGTTCTGGCGTCATGTTGTCTAACAACACCAAATCCGCACCGGCCTCGACGACCTCGGCTAATTGCTCCAAGTTATCTACTTCGACTTCGATCGCAACGTTGGGAAAGGTTTTGCGAACCGCATCAAATGCAGGGACAACGCCGCCAGCGGCAACGATGTGATTGTCTTTCACTAGCGCGGCATCCGACAACGACATTCGGTGATTGACTCCCCCGCCAGCGCGCACCGCAAATTTTTCTACCTCGCGCATCAACGGCGTGGTCTTACGTGTATCGCGAATTTTTGTTGGATACGACGCAACCGCCGAGACCCACTGATGCGTCAGAGTGGCGATGCCGCTTAAACGGCCGAGGAAGTTAAGCGCGGTGCGTTCGGTCAATAGCAACGCCCGAGTAGACCCATATGCCTCGATAATCACTTGTCCCGCTTCGACGTGATCGCCCTCATTCACCAAAACTAAGTAATCCGTGATGCCCTGCGACTCCAGGGTAGCCGCCGCGATATGCAATCCAGCGACGATTCCGCTTTTTCGCACGCGATACTCGGCGACCGATTGATGGTTCGCTGGAATCGTCGCGACCGACGTAACGTCAACACCACCAGCCAAATCTTCGGCGATAGCGGATGCAACCAACTTCTCTATCTGAGCGGGATCCAACTGAATGAGCGTCAACTGATTTATTAACGGCTGCGATAGCGTCATTACCTCACCTCTTCAAAAGTCGTGTGCCACTGACCAGATTCATCTAGCCGTTGAACTATTCGCTTACGCCAATCTGGGCTAGTCGATAGGAAATCACTTCGCCAATGCGATCCACGAGATTCCTCGCGGGTCAACGCGGAACGCACAATCGCGACCGCCAATAGATAAAGATTCGAAACTTCCCAAGTATCCAAGCCGGGTGCATCGCTGGTGTGGTGGGATAGCCGTTCCAACAACGAGGCGGTTTCGGTGAGCGATGCACGCGATCGCATAACGCCAGCGCCTTGGCTCATTCCTAGCTGAAGCGGCAACTTTATATCTGCGCTTAATAAGAACGGAGCAGATCCGTCTTCGACCGGGCTCTCTTGCGCGGGCAGGTTCGTCGAAATATCCGCTGCGATCCGAGTACCAAACACCAAGCCTTCGAGCAGAGAATTTGAAGCCAATCGATTTGCCCCGTGTGCACCCGTGCATGCGGTTTCACCACACGCGTATAGCCCGTCAATCGTTGTGCGTCCTTGCAAATCTACTTTTACTCCGCCAGATGCGTAATGCGAAGCGGGTGCAACCGGAATCAATTGCTTGGTCGGATCAATGCCATTTTCTAAACACGACGCATAGATTGTTGGAAAACGAAGCGCGAAATCATGAATGCCGGTCGCGTCCAACCAGACGTGCGGAGTGTGGCCTTCCTTCATCTGCGTAAAAATTTCTTTTGCCACCACATCGCGGGGTGCGAGATCGGCTTGCGGATGCTTGCCCACCATGAATCGTTCGCCCTTGTCGTTAACCAGGAATGCACCCTCGCCACGAACCGCTTCGCTAATCAATGGTTGTTGTCCACCCGCTTTTGCATCCCGCCATAAAACGGTCGGATGAAACTGAATGAATTCCACATCCGCGATTGCCGCTCCGGCACGAAGTGCGAGCGCGACGCCATCGCCGGTCGAGACCGATGGATTTGTGGTTTGTGAGTAGACCTGACCCAAGCCGCCGGTTGCAATCACAACCGCGCGGGCAAGACCTCGACCAACCCCATCTTTACTTCCAGCGCCAATCACATGCAGGGTTACGCCACAGACCCGACCGCTTGCGCTCTTTAAAACATCGAGCGCGAGCGCATTTTCAATTACTTCGATACCGCTATCGCTACGTACCGCGGCCAATAACGCGCGGGAAATTTCAGCACCCGTTGCATCTCCGCCAGCGTGCAAAATTCGATTGCGTAGGTGTCCACCCTCGCGGGTTAGCGCAATTTCGCCGGTCTCGGATTTATCGAAAACCGCGCCACGAGCGATCAGCTTGCGCACCGCTTCGGGTCCTTCCGACACCAACACTTCAACCGCTTGGCTATCGCATAAATCGGCGCCGGCAATCAACGTATCTTTCTTGTGCTGATCCGGCGTATCACCTGGACCGAGCGCAGCGGCGATTCCACCTTGTGCCCATTTAGTTGAACCTTCATCAATCTTTGCCTTGGTAACCAAGAGAACAGAAAGTCCCGATGATCGAATCTGCAACGCGGTTGTTAATCCGGCAACGCCTGACCCAATAACTATTACATCTGCGGTCGTGGTCCATCCGGGTGCGCCAGCTAATAACTTCATGCTCGCGCCAATTCCATTGTCATATTGTCCAGCAACCGCACGCCATTAATCCAACCAGCGACCAACGCGCGTGGCTTGGCCGTCGATTCGGTGGCGGGCTGGAAGGTTGACTCTTCAATTATTTCGGCATAGTCGAGCGTAAAAGCGGGTTCGCTCGCCAAGATTGTTCGTAGCGCTTCTAATTGTGCGGATAGCGAATTCTCGCGAGCGGCAGCAAATAGCGCCCGAGAAATAACGAGCGAAGCGGCTCGGTCTTCGGATGATAGGCGAACGTTTCGCGATGACATTGCCAGCCCGTCGGGCTCGCGTACAAGTGGAGCCGGAATAATTGTGATCGGCAACGAAAGTGATTCAACCATTGAGCGAATCAGATATAGCTGTTGAAAATCCTTCTCGCCAAAGACCGCAATTTGTGGTTGTACAAGATCAAAGAGGCGCTTCACAACCGTCAGGACTCCGTCAAAGTGGCCAACCCGATGTACGCCCTCATAAAGATTGCCGACAGCTCCAGCCGGAATAATCGTTGGTGTATCAGGATAAATTTCTTCCACCAAAGGCGTCCACACAACATCTGCACCAGCCTTTTTTGCCTTTGAAATATCGCCCTCGATATCCCGCGGATATTTTGCAAGATCATCTGGATTTTCGAATTGGAGCGGATTAACAAAAACGCTCACGACGACATGTGGCGCATACGTGCGCGCTAGTTCTATTAGCGATTGATGGCCAGCATGAAGCGCGCCCATGGTTGGCACAAAGGCCAATGGGTGTTTCAGATTTAGCTCCATGCTCCAGTCCTTTCGGGGTACCGGGCCGTTCAATGGCTAAAGGCTACTCGCCTCCGCTTTTAGCCGCCAATGGCCGCCAATAACGAGTGGATCTCGCCCTTTCCGGGGATGAATCCATCAGGATCAATCTCGCACCACGGTTGGAGAACGAAAGTTCGCTCGTGCGCACGCGGGTGCGGTAATTCAAGCTCTGCGGTCTGCATTTCAATATCGCCAGCGATAATTAAATCAAGGTCCAAGGTGCGTGGGCCCCAACGGATATCGCGAACGCGACCCATCTCACTCTCAATTTTTTGCATCTGGCGCAATAACTCAAGCGGATCCAACTCACTCTCGCCAATCAAGACCGCATTTTGATAATTCGGTTGCTCGGGGCCGCCGACTGGTTCGGTCTCAATAATTGTCGAGAGGTGGGTTATCTCAATTATCTTTGCGAGCTCTTCGACCGCGGATTCAATCATTTGATGCGGTTCGGTATTTCCATTCGGAAGATTCGAACCCAACGCGATAACAACCTTCATCGCTGGCGTTCGACGGTGACCGCAACATCGAGGAAGTCGACCGGAATCGGAGCGTGCGGTTTATGCACCGTCACCTTGATAGATTCTGCTTTCTCAAATCGAGCGAGGCATTGCGTCGCGATTCGTTCCGCCAGCGCTTCAATAAGAGCAACGCTCGAGCCGCTGATTTCTGCAACCACTAATTCTGCAATCTCCGCGTAATTGACGGTCTGACTCAAGTCATCGGTCGTACCTGCAGGAGCCAAATCCATTCGAAGCTCAATGTCGCATGAAAACTCCTGGCCCTCGAGTCGTTCGTTTTCAAAGACGCCGTGATATCCAATCGCGCTAATTCCAGTAATAGTGATCTGATCCATCAGAGTTTCATCCGTTCGACTACTTCAATCGCATCGCGATGCGCCTTGACCGCGTGGGTCCGCACACCCCATACGCCTTGCCGAGCCATCTCGGTTGTCAGCGCAATCGTTGCGGATTCACGATCATCGGGTTCGGCGCCACCGAGTAATTCGCCAAGGAATCGTTTCCGAGAAGCGCCTATCAGAAGCGGATATCCGAGGAGCGAGAGCCGATCGATATTGGATAACAACTCCCAATTATGTTCCGCTGTCTTCGCAAAACCGATTCCTGGGTCAAGAATAATCTGCTCGGCCTGCACGCCCGCCTTGATGAGCGCTTCGGTGCGATCTTCTAACTCGTCCTTCACTTCGGTGACAACGTTTTTGTATACCGCTTTACTCTGCATGTCTGCCGAATGGCCGCGCCAGTGCATCGCTACATACTGAATCGTTGGATTTCGAGCGATTAGTCCAGCCATATCCGAATCAGCCAGCCCACCACTGACATCATTAACTATTTGCGCGCCGGCCCCAATTGCTGCTTGCGCAGTACTAGCGCGCATGGTGTCGATGCTGACCACCGCTCCGAGTTCTACTAATTCTGTAATTACCGGAACAACTCGATTCACTTCTTCGTCAGGCGAGACGCGTTCTGCCCCAGGTCGAGTGGACTCACCGCCCACATCAATAATGTCGGCGCCTTCGGCCATCATCTGTCGAGCACGTTCCATCGCGTCATCAAAACTAAAATGTCGACCCCCATCTGCGAAAGAGTCAGGCGTGATGTTGAGAATCCCCATCACCAACGTACGCGATGTGGTCATGACAAAATTAATGACATTGCTTCGGCGCGAGTCGCGGCGTGACGTAATTGTCCTCGCACCGCGCTGGTAGTCGTTCGTGCAGCAGTCTTACGAACTCCTCGCATCGACATACACAGATGTTCGCAATCAATCACAACAATTACACCAGCGGGATCTAGGACTTCGACCATCGCATCGGCAATTTGCGTCGTTAGGCGCTCTTGCACCTGTGGACGCTTCGCGTACATATCGACCAACCGAGCTAATTTAGAGAGGCCAGTGATGCGACCGCTCTCGCCCGGGATATATCCGATATGCGCAACGCCATGGAATGGCGTGAGGTGATGCTCGCAGTGTGAGAAAACTTCGATATCTCTGACAATGACGAGCTCGCTATGTCCTAAATCAAAGGTAGTCGAAAGAACGTCGTGTGGCGTTTGAAAAAGGCCAGCAAAGTTCTCGCGCATCGCGCGCGCGACGCGAGCCGGCGTATCTCTCAATCCATCGCGCTCGGGGTCCTCACCAATCGCAATAAGTAATTCTTTGATCGCGCGTTCAGCGCGCGCCTGATCGAACTCGTTCTTT
Source organism: Candidatus Nanopelagicaceae bacterium (assembly GCA_036769465.1). Taxonomy (GTDB): domain Bacteria; phylum Actinomycetota; class Actinomycetes; order Nanopelagicales; family Nanopelagicaceae; genus AAA044-D11. The sequence continues at coordinate 2,255 of DAIPLA010000041.1, read as the reverse complement.
GCTCCGCCCGCGAGCGGTCCCATTGAAACCGAGCTGATATCACTCACTAGATGGCGGTGCTTTCTTAACCGGGGCCTTCTT
>DAIPLA010000041.1:0-2074 GCA_036769465.1 Candidatus Nanopelagicaceae bacterium | reverse complement strand
GGCGAGAGCGCTACTGGTGGTTGGGTGCTTGGCGAACGAGTAGCGGAACCAGTCCATGCAGGACGTGGCGCAACCGGCTTCACCTTCGCGAAGATTCTTTCAATCTCATCCTTCAGCAAAGTCTCTTTCTCCAAAAGCTCGACGACTAATTCGTCCAAGATCGTTCGATTCGCAACAAGAATGTTGTACGCCTCTTGATGAGCATTCTCGATTAACGAACGAATTTCGGAGTCGACCACGCCTGCAATCTCTTCCGAATAGTCACGCTGGTGTCCGTAATTGCGGCCCAAGAAGGGTTCGCCTTCGGAAACACCAAGCTTGATAGCGCCGATGCGTTCGGTCATTCCGTATTGAGTAACCATCGCGCGCGCCAGATTGGTCGCCTTTTCAATGTCGTTTGAAGCGCCAGTGGTTGGATCGTGGAAGATCAACTCTTCCGCGGCGCGACCGCCCAATGAATAAGCCAATTGATCCAGCATTTGATTGCGGGTGGTGGCGTAACGATCTTCATCCGGCAAAATCATTGTGTAACCGAGCGCGCGACCGCGCGGCATGATGGTGATCTTGTGAACCGGATCGGTATGCGGAAGCGCATGGGCAACCAGCGCATGACCACCTTCGTGATACGCGGTAATGCGGCGCTCTTCCTCAGTCATCAAGCGAGTGGTGCGCTGTGGGCCAGCCATCACACGATCAATCGCCTCGTCCAACGCGTGCACAGTGATTACCTTCGCGTCGGTGCGTGCGGTTAACAAGGCCGCCTCGTTCAAGACGTTTGCAAGGTCCGCACCAGTAAAGCCTGGTGTGCGCTTCGCGAAATCCGAGAGGTCGACGTTCTTCGCGATTGGTTTACCCTTCGCGTGAACTTCAAGAATTGCGGTTCGTCCCTTGAGGTCGGGACGATCAACCGGAATCTGTCGATCAAATCGGCCTGGACGGAGCAAGGCTGGATCTAATACGTCCGGACGGTTTGTCGCCGCGATCAAAATGACTTGTCCGTTTGCTTCGAAGCCATCCATTTCCACCAGAAGTTGGTTGAGCGTTTGTTCGCGTTCGTCGTGTCCGCCGCCAAGTCCAGCACCGCGCTGGCGACCTACAGCGTCAATTTCATCAACGAAAATAATCGCAGGTGCTGCTGCTTTTGCCTGCGCGAAGAGATCGCGCACTCGAGAGGCTCCTACTCCAACGAACATTTCCACAAATTCCGAACCAGAAATTGAGAAGAATGGCGCACCAGCTTCGCCCGCGACCGCGCGAGCCAACAAGGTTTTTCCGGTTCCGGGCGGGCCGTACAACAAGACGCCCTTAGGAATCTTTGCGCCGATATCTTGATACTTCTTTGGATCGGCTAAGAAATCTTTAATCTCGCGGAGTTCTGCTACCGCTTCATCTGCACCTGCGACATCGGCAAATGTGTTCTTCGGCATCTCTTTTGTTTGAAGTTTTGCCTTTGAACGACCGAATGAAAATACTTTTCGGCCGCCTTGTGCATTGCTCATAAATAATAGAAATAAGAATCCGAGCAAGAGGTACGGCGCAAAGCTAAAGAAAATGGTGGCCCATACAGATTGCGCACCAATCTTTACATCCCACGCCTTTGGCGGTGGGTTGCTCGTCAACAGCTCAACAATTTGTGGCTCTTCGCCCGTTACATAAGAGGCGTAAAGCTTCTGCGAGCCCTGAATGTAGTTGCCAGACTTGAGAACGACCTCAATTCGTTGATCCTTATCGATGACCAGAGCGGAATCGACCTTGTTCTCCGAAATCGCAGCCAGAATGGTGGATGTATCAACCTTCGCGAATTGCGCGCCGCTGCCCGAGATACGTCCAATAATGCTGACCGCAAGTAGCGCGATGACAATCCAAAATAGCGGGCCGCGCATTACTCGGCGCATGCGCTGACGTGGATCGACCGGCTTCTTATCGCCAGATTCGCTCTTCTTATTTTGGGCGGGCATCTTCAAGTTCTTAATTTCCTTCAACTTGTTGGGCTTCTTCGCTGGTGTAGCCATGGTTATTCGTACATATGTTTCGCTAGAACGCCGATGAAATCTAGGTTGCGATACTTCTCGTT
>DAIPLA010000040.1:0-11550 GCA_036769465.1 Candidatus Nanopelagicaceae bacterium | reverse complement strand
CCGGATTCTGTTGCAAGACCTTGAGGTTCAGCTGGTTAGGCCACCAATCCTTGTTATAGGTACCTTCGTTGGCCATCTTGCTCTTGCCGGTATATGGGCACTGTGCTTCGCTCATGAAATTCTCCTCAGGCTTGTAATACGCGTAAGCCTACCCAAGCAGGGGATAACCCGCCTCTGCAGTTCTGTACGATTACGCCATGGCCAAGAGACCGTGGGGATATCGCGAGCAACAAAATCGCACCGAACCCGACTGGCAACTCGATCCGCAGACCCAGTCCGTGCGTGGCGGTCTTTCCCGCACTGGATATGGCGAGACATCCGAAGCACTCTTTCTTAACTCAGGGTTCACCTACGCGTCAGCTGAAGAAGCCGAATCCTCTTTCGCGGAAGAGACCGATCACTATCTCTATAGCCGTTTTCATAATCCAACCGTTTCCGCCTTTGAGAATCGGATGGCATTGCTGGAAGGCGCCGACCGTTGCCTAGCAACAAGCTCCGGTATGTCTGCAATGTTTGCCGCGGTTGCATGCTTAGTCAATCAAGGAGACCGCGTCGTCGCTTCGGCCGCGATGTTCTCTTCCTGTCACGTCGTTCTCACCGAGATCTTGCCGAAGTGGGGCATCACCACAGAATTAGTTCCGGCCGGAGATATTGAGGGTTGGAAGAAGGCGCTCGCTACTCCCGCCAAGGTTGTATTTATCGAAACCCCAAGTAACCCATTGCTCGAAATCACCGATATCGCCTTCGTCAGCGACTTGGCACACAAGGCTGGTGCGACCGTGATCGTCGATAACGTCATGGCCTCGCCGGTATTGCAGAAGCCACTACAACTCGGTGCCGATGTGATTATGTATTCCACCACCAAGCACATTGACGGCCAAGGTCGCGTTCTCGGCGGTGCAATCCTTGGATCGCACGATTACTTCACTAATCATCTTTTGCCATTTAATCGTCACACCGGACCGTCGATGTCGCCATTCACTGCCTGGATTCTCTTGAAGTCGTTGGAGACCATGCATATGCGGGTCGACCATATGGTGAAGAGCGCGGCAGTCGTTGCACAATTTTTAGAGTCACGTCCCGAAGTTTCTGTCATTCGTTATCCAGGTCTGAAGCAACATCCAGGCCACGAAGTAGCGATGCGCCAGATGAACAACCAAGGCGGATCGATGATTGGTTTCGAGGTCAAGGGTGGCCGCGATGCTGCCTTTAAATTAATGAATAATTTGAAGGTCATTGATATCTCCAACAACTTGGGAGATAGCAAGTCATTGATTACTCATCCCGATAGTTCTACGCACCGAAAATTGGCGCCCGAAGTGAAGGCCGCGGTAGGGATTACTCCTGGTGTCTTGCGCTTGTCCGTAGGTCTTGAAGCAGCCAGCGATCTGGTGAAGGATTTAGAGCAAGCCTTTAAAGCCTTAAAGTAATTTAGATTTCGTAATCCGGCGTGTGCCGGCTACGTAGTCGAGCAATCAACAAATACGTCTCGCATCCAAGGCAGTAATTAAAGAAGCCGTTGAGGAATGCCGCCGCCAAGGCAAAACTCGTTGCAATCGTGAAGAGCGGTTTTACGTCGAACGCCAAACCTGCCAGCGCCAGCAGTGCAAATACTGTTCCGACGAGCGCTGCGAAGCGAGGTGGTCGAATATCTTCGGAGGGTACTGGGCCCTTAAGGCGCGGTTGAATAACGGTGCGATAGAAGCGACCGTAAATACCTTGTGGTGGAGTAAAGATTGCGGCGGTGGCGAATGCCAAGAGCTGCCAGACCATCAACAACGTGGAATGAAAGAGAAGCGCAAGTCCAAGAACAAAGAAGGTAACAACCGCCATAATGCGTGGCCCGCGAGCGTCAATTAATTGTGGTGTACTCATGGCTACTCCTTAGGATTTCTAACGACTCGTTAAATACGTTGTAACTGATCGATGGCATTAATAACCTGATCGCGCTTTGGAGCGCCAACCGCGCGCGCAACCTCTTTGCCGGTGCGATCCAAAAATATTGTTGTTGGTGTTGAAATAATGTTTAGTTTTCGAACAAGCTCAAGATTGCTTTCTGCATCAATCTCAACGTGCTTCACCGAAGGAGTATTCGACACGGCTTGCTCCAAGATCAACGACGTTGCGCGGCAAGGTTGGCAGAACGCGGATGAGAATTGCACCAAGGTTGCTTGCTCGCCCAGCGTTGTTCCTAATTCCTCGATGCTAAAGGTGTAGCTGGAGTTTTCCCGATCCTTGATTCGACCTCGTGTGCGCTTATGCCATATTCCGTAACCGGTTGCAGCCGCGATGACGAGTGCTAGAACAAGCGCCGAGTTCATGGCTAAATTTTCGCAGTCGACTTCGCTGCAACCTAATTGCATGGGCCTTGCATATGCGAGGATTTGACCCCCCAAGCGCGAAAGCGCTAACCTTCAGGCTCGTTCCGGCGAGGGTAAGAACTAGCGAAAGCTAGTCACCGTAATCGACGGGTGCTTTATCTGGAACGCTTGTCTTATTCGGCGGTAACTGTAGATAGAAGCACTAGGAGCGGAACATGGCTGAAATTACACTCAACGGTACTTTGCGTACTGAATTCGGTAAGGGCGCATCACGTCGTGATCGTCGCGCGGGTCTCGTACCTGCAGTTATCTACGGTCACGGTGCCGCACCAAAGCACGTCGCGCTTCCATTGCGCGAGCTCACCACAGCCCTTAAGACCTCAAACGTTTTGATTGACGTCGTTGTTGATGGCGCGACCGAACTGACACTTCCAAAGTCAGTCGCTCGTAATCCATTGACCGGCGCATTGGCACACATCGACTTGGTCATCGTTCGCCGCGGCGAGCGCGTCACCGTTGAAGTCCCAATCCATACCACCGGCGAACACGATCGCGATGGCATCTTGGAGCACAACAACAACACCATCGAGGTTGAAGTTGAAGCAACTTCTATTCCTTCATTCTTGTCTTTGGACTTGACCGGCTTGATGGCTGGACATTCGTTGTATGCGAAGGACGTTGTACTTCCTGCCGGTATGACCTTGGTGTCAGATCCAGATCTTCAGGTCGTTCACTTGTCTGAGCGCGCAACCGCCGCTGAGGTTGAAGCCGCACCTGCCGCTGAAGCTGCTGCTGCACCTGCTGGCGACGCTGCACCTGCCGCGGAATAAACCAGAAACAGCAAAGCACTAGTTAGTAACTCCGGATACTCATGGCCGACGAACGTTGGATTGTTCTCGGCCTGGGTAATCCCGGCGATCAATACGCCGCAACCCGACATAACATCGGTCAGATGGTCGTGGATTATTTAGCTGTTAATTCAAAATATTCTTCGCACAAATCTCGAACTGAAATCGCGGATATTCGCGTAGCAGGCAACGCGGTAACGTTGGCAAAATCAAAGAGCTATATGAATGAATCCGGCGCGCCTACTAAAGCGCTCGCCGATTTCTACAAAGTCGATCCATCACATTTAATCGTTATTCATGACGAGCTCGACATCGCCTTCAACACCATTCGCTTGAAGCAAGGCGGTGGCGATAACGGCCACAACGGATTGAAGAGCATCACCCAACATTTTGCTTCACCCGATTATTTCAGAGTCCGCATGGGTATCGGTCGTCCTGCCGGGCCACAAGATCCAGCCGACTTTGTCTTGAAGCCTTTTTCATCCACCGAGAAAAAAGAGCTTCAAGATTTCGTCGCCCGCGGCGCGTTAGCGGTCGAACGCTTAATTGAAAAAGGGTTAGAAATTGCTCAACAAGATTTCAATAAGTAAATCAGCCGGTATTACCCAGTATTACGAAGGCCCGCGGCAACGCCGTTAATCGTTAACAACAGGGCACGGCGCAGCGCAGGATCAACATTCTCGGTGTTACGTACTTGATGCAGCAAATCCACTTGAAGCAAGTGCAATGGCGCTAGATAACGATCGCGAACTTCCAGAGTGCGAGCCAGAATCTCTTGATCACCGAGCAAAGCGCTCTTATGTGTCAGCAACAAGATTTCCGAGACGGTTAAGTCGAATTCAGCCTGAATAGTCTCGAAGAAATGGTGGAGCGATGGATCCGTTAACTTCTGCACGTACTTGCGCGCGGTCACCAAATCGGTCTTCGCGAGTGTCATCTCGACGTTGGAGATAAATGTGCGAAAGAAGTGCCACTCCGAGAGCATTTGCTTAAGAACGTCCGACTTGCCGGCCTCACGTGCCGCCTTCAAGCCTGAACCGACTCCGAACCAACCAGGAACAATCTGACGTGACTGAGTCCAGCCAAAGACCCATGGAATGGCGCGAAGCGAGCCCAAACCACCACTGGCATCCGGACGCCGCGACGGACGAGAACCCAAGAAGAGATCACCGAGCTGTTCCACTGGTGTTGATTCATAGAAGTACCGTGGCAAATCCGGGTGATCAATCAAAGCGCGATACGCGGTGAAGGCGCTATCGCTCACGTTATTCATGCAATCGCTCCACGCCGCCAACGCTTCTGGACTTTGACGTGGTGCGCGATTCAAAACAGTCGCTTCAAGCGCGGCCGCCAATGAAAGTTCGACATTCTCGCGGGCGAGCGCGGGCAACGAATACTTGTCGCTGATGACTTCGCCTTGTTCGGTCATCTTTACTTGGCCATCGATCGAACCCCACGGCAACGCAATCAGTGCGTCGTATGTAGGACCGCCACCGCGACCAACCGAACCACCACGACCATGGAAGAGACGCAACGTCACACCATGTTTTATCGCGATATCGCGCAGCTTGCGCTGGGCTTTGTGAATCTCCCATTGCGATGTGGTGATACCGGCATCCTTGTTCGAATCTGAATACCCAAGCATTACCTCTTGAACGTCGCCTCGGAGCGTGACCAACTTCCGATAATCCGGATTGGATAGCAGCGCGTCCAAAATTGAGTCCGCTGCCTGCAATTCTGCGACAGTCTCGAGCAACGGAGCGAATCCCACCATCGCGAAAGGTGAGGACGAATGAAGTGCGACCAATCCCGCTTGTTTTGCCAAGACGACCGCGGCCAATACATCTTCATGCGACTTGGTCATAGAAATGATGTAAGTCTCGATAACTTCTGGGCCAAATTTTTCAATGAGCTCGCGAATCGCAACAAATGTCCGCAAGGTCTTGGCTGGAATCTCAGAAAGTTCGGGCACGGTGGCGACCGCGGCAGTTGCGAGTTCTTGAGAAATTACCGCGCTTCGATCGGCGTACGCAGCGCCAAAAATTTCGGCCAAGGCGTCGTGGTGCGCGCCGGAGTGCTCGCGCACATCCATCGTGGCGTGCGTGATTCCAAAGCTAGAGACGGTGCGGATCAAACGCTCCAATGCACCAGTAGCAATCAGCTCGCCTCGATGCGCCAACAATGAATCCCGCATTAGATTGAGATCCGCCAGAAGTTGTGCGGTGCTCTCGTAATCGCGACCCGGGGTGTGACCCTCGTTTGCCGCGTGACGTCGAGCGGTCAACATCAATTTGTGTCGAATCGCGGTCGCTTTCAAACGGTATGGCTCTTCCACATTAAGACGACGGAATCGAGCTTCGATTTCTGGCAACAGCTCTAAATCTTTTGCGACCGACGCCTCAAGTTCTGGCGATGCACCAGCGATGCGAGTCGACACCGACAAGGTCTGACGCAATTCATCGAGTGACGCCAACATCACGCGAATGAAGTGACCGGTCTGCAAGGTGATCGCTTCCTTGGTGACTTCAGGCGTGATGTTGGGATTGCCATCTCGATCTCCGCCAATCCAGGTTCCAAAACTGAGTGGGCGCGAGGTGGGAGAAACCCGAACTCCAAGGCGCTCTAGCTCGTGCGCGAAGTCATCCAATACTTCTGGGACCGTGACGCGGAACAAGTCATCTAAATAGTAAAGCGCGTTCATCGCTTCATCCAACGGCTCTGGTCGACCGAGCCGCAGCTCGTCGGTTTGCCAAAGGAGATCCACCATTTCGGCGAGACGACGACCCTTGGATGGAGATTCGTCTGCGTCCAATAATTCAGCGATTGCGCCGACCTTGCTTAATACCGAACGACGAGCGGCTTCGGTGGGGTGCGCGGTAAAAACCGGACGAACCGAAAATTCGTTAATCCAATCCTGCACGTCGGCGATGGTGAATTCACCCGTCTTTGTTTGAGCTTCAATAATTCGATCCACTGCTCGCGACAACCATGATCCGCCTTCGCTCCGTTGGGCAGAGAGAACGCGCGCGCGGTGTACTTGTTCTGCGACATTCGCAAGATTGAAATATGTACTGAAGGCGCGCACCAATTGCACGCGATCCTCGACCGAAAGCGAATCTAAAATCTCTTCGCCGCCACCGTTACGAACCGCTAATCGAACTCGCTCGACTAATTCCAGAAGTTCTGGACCTTCTTGCCGAACCAGACTTTCGCCCAACAAATCACCCAAGCGGCGAACATCGCTGCGCAGGCTCGTGTTATCGTCGTAATTCACTGGCTAATCATGACACGGTGATTAGGCATAGACTTTCCCTGTAACTCCAGCACCCCCGTTCCATCCGGAACCGGGGCTTTTGGTCATTTCTCGAGGAAGGTGCGTGTATGCCGTTCATTGCTGCTTTACACGACCTCGAGCTCTCACTTAACAACGCCGAATTAGCGTGTATCCCCGCCGCGCATGGTCTTCTCGCTTCGTTGATTGCGCACGAACATCCGATTCTTCTTATTGCCACCTCGTCACGGCGAGCAAGTGAATTAGCCGACGAGGCTCGTTCCTATCTCGGCGATTCTTCGGTCGCTGAATTCGCGCCATGGGAGACCTTGCCGCATGAACGATTGAGTCCTAAGGCAGATACGGTCGCCTCTCGATTCGCGACGTTGCACGCGCTGGCCAATCCGCAGCATCAAATTCGGGTTGTGGTGACGTCGGTTCGCGGATTACTTCAACCAATCGCCAGCGATTTGTTAGATATTGATTTACCCAAGCTTGAGGTCGGAACCGAAATATCCTTGCCGGCCCTGGCAGAACACTTGTCGTACCTCGGATTTTCACGAGTCGACTTGGTCGAACGCCGCGGAGACTTTGCCGTCCGCGGTGGAATCGTGGATTTATTTCCGGCCGATTTTGAACATCCAATCCGTATTGATTTCTTCGGTGATGAAATTGAGGAGATTCAATTCTTTACGGTGGCGGATCAGCGCACCTTTGCGCCGGTTACCGGCGTGACCACGGTCTATCCCTGCCGAGAGTTGTTGCTCTCGCCCCAGGTTAAAGAGCGCGCCGCATACATTGCCGCCGAATTTCCGCAGGTCGCAAAAATCGCACACAAGATCGCGAATGGGATCTCCACCGAAGGCATGGAGTCGTTGCAAGGTCTATTGAAGGAGAACCTTGTTTCGCTGGTTCATTATCTGCCTAAAAACTTCTCTGCCCTCGTGGTCGATGAACCTCGGGTGCAATCACGCGCACTTGATTTAATAAACACCAATCGCGAATTCCTTGAAGCGGCCTGGTCCAACGCCGCACTAGGCGCCGCTACGCCGATTGATCTGACTGATATGGCTGGTGGATATTTCGACCTCGCAACAATCCGAGAAGAGGTTGAATCCCGCGGCTCATCGTGGCAAGCGCTCAATCTCTTTGCGAGCGATCCAGAAGCGCCGAACCCGCTCGATACCTTTGAAGCAATTCCGATTTACAAGGGCAAGCTTGATCCGTTGGTCGATGACATTCGAGGCTGGTTGCACGAGAAACACCTAGTCATATTCACGGCGCCTGGCCATGGAATTTTAGAGCGGTATCAGTCACTCTTCATCGAGGCAGATTTTCCTGTTCGAGTAGTTCCAGAGATCCACTCCGCCTTAACGCGCGATGCTATTTATTTAACGACTTCGGCGATCGAACATGGATATTTCACTACCGATAAGAAGATTGCCGTCATCACCGAGAAGGATGTCTCGGGCCAGCGCACATCGGGCAAAGACCAAGCTCGTATGCCATCGCGCCGTAAGAAGGCGATTGATCCGGTTGAACTCAAGCCCGGGGATTACGTTGTGCATGAACAACACGGCGTGGGTCGATATATCGAATTGATTCAACGGACCGTCGGTGGAATTTCTCGCGAGTACGTAGTCATTGAATATGCGTCGTCAAAGCGCGGTCAACCCGCGGATCGCCTATACGTCCCCACGGACACCTTGGAGCAAGTCACTAAGTATGTTGGCGGTGAAGCACCTGCAGTACACCGCATCGGTGGTGCGGATTGGCAGAACGCCAAGCGCAAGGCGCGCAAGGCGGTTAAGCAAATCGCCGCTGAATTAATTCAGCTGTATGCGGCGCGGATGGCGGCACCGGGCTTTGCATTCTCACCCGATACCCCGTGGCAACGCGAGCTCGAAGACTCTTTTGCTTATGTCGAAACCACCGATCAGATGGCGACCATCGACGAAGTGAAGCGAGACATGGAAAAGCCGCACCCGATGGATCGCGTTGTGTGTGGCGATGTCGGATATGGAAAGACCGAAATCGCTGTGCGCGCCGCATTCAAAGCTGTGCAAGACGGGAAACAAGTAGCGGTTCTCGTTCCTACGACATTGTTGGTCCAACAGCACTTAACAACATTTACCAATCGTTACACCGGATTTCCGATTCGGGTAGCGGGCCTCTCGCGATTTAACACGGCAAAGGAAAGTCGAGAGATCGTCGAAGCGCTCGAAAAAGGAACTGTCGATGTCGTCATTGGCACGCATCGATTGCTCTCCAAGGACGTTGTGTTCAAGGATTTAGGTCTGGTTATTGTTGATGAAGAACAGCGCTTTGGCGTGGAGCACAAAGAGGAGCTCAAGAAGACTCGGACGAATGTGGATGTTCTCTCGATGTCCGCCACCCCAATTCCACGCACACTGGAAATGGCAATCACCGGCATCCGGGAAATGTCGAATATCACGACGCCACCGGAAGAACGTCATCCTGTACTGACCTATGTGGGAATTCAAGATGACAAGCAGATTACTGCTGCAATCCACCGAGAGCTGTTGCGAGATGGACAGGTCTTCTTTGTTCACAACCGGGTGGAAAGTATCGACGGTGTTGTGGAACGACTAAAGAAGTTAGTCCCCGAAGCAAAGATTCGCGTCGCGCACGGCCAGATGGGGGAGCGCGAGCTCGAGGAAGTTATCTTGGCGTTCTGGGAGCGCGAGTTCGATATTTTGGTCGCGACGACGATTATTGAGAACGGTATCGATGTTCCTAATGCCAACACTCTGATTGTTGACCGAGCCGAGAATTACGGCCTGTCGCAATTACATCAACTCCGCGGCCGCGTCGGACGAAGCCGAGAACGTGCGTACGCATACTTCTTATATTCACCCGATAAGCCGCTGACCGAAGTTGCTCATGATCGCCTCACGACTATCGCAACAAACGCCGATCTTGGTTCGGGCATGCAGGTCGCGCTCAAGGATTTGGAGATTCGCGGCGCCGGAAATTTGCTGGGTGGTGAACAATCAGGACACATCGCCGAGGTTGGCTTTGATCTATATATGCGGATGGTGAGCGAGGCCGTTGAAGAATTCAAGGTCGGCTTCGTTGATGAAAAGGATCATCACCCGCGTTATAAAGAGTGCAAAATTGAGTTGCCAATCACCGCGCACATTCCGGTTGAGTATCTGCCCGCCGAGCGTCTGCGGTTGGATATCTATCGCCGAATGGCGGATGCCGTTAGCCAACAGGAACTTATCGATATCCGCGAAGAGTTAGTGGATCGATTTGGCGAATTGCCCGAGCCGGCCGAAGAGCTGATGAAACTTGCGGCGCTACGAGTCCGCGCCAAGGGTTACGGGTTAACGGAAGTCGTCTTACAGGGGAAGTTCTTGCGTATCGCGCCGATCACCCTGCCGGATTCGATAGTCATGCGCCTGAATCGTGTCTATCCCGGCTCCATCGTGAAAAGCGCGAACGAAACGGTATTAGTTGCTCGCACCTCGACGCCAAACTGGATTGGTGGTGCTGAAGTAGGAGATACTTCGGTTCTGCCATGGACGGTCGAGGTAATCGACACCATTGTCGATCCGGTACTGGCAAGTCCTAAACCGAATGAGCATCAGAAGAAGTAACGACAGGAGTTTTACGTGAAGAGTTCAACCATCAAGAAGTTTTCAGTCGCGCTTGTGGCTGCCTCTGCACTTGTACTCACCGGTTGTTCTTCGATGACCGCCGCCGCCAAGGTTGGTACGGTTGAAGTCTCCAACACCAAGGTCGAGAACAGCGTCGCGACGATTCTTTCCGAACGCACCAAGGTCTCTACTCAAGGCATGAGCTCTTTATTGACCGGCGCCGAACTCAATCGCAGCCAATTGCGCTTCTTTGTCCTCTCTCAACTTCTCGATGATGTTGCAACCAAGCACAAAATTTCTATTTCGGATGCGGATATCGCCTCACAACGAACCGCGATTTACTCACAGATCGGTGGCGTAGCAAACCTGCCTGCTGCGTTAGTAAATGCTGGAATTGCGTCCACCGACTTTGATCGTTATCTGCGCACCATTTTGATCACTGAAAAATTAACCGCGCTCGCTAAGGCCGCAAACGTTCCGAACACAAATGGCGAAGCGATTCAAGCGCTGGTCGTCGAACAAGCGAAGGCCGAGGGAGTAACCGTTAATCCGAAGTACGGTTCATGGGATCCAGCCACGGCCGACGTTGTTGCCGGCGCGACGCCCAACACCGCGGTCTCGTCAAAATAATCTCGACAATCTGACTGGATCGTCACGTGACCGAATCCTCCGAGCTCCTTCGCTTACGCGAGGTTATGAATACCTTGCGCTCACCGGGTGGTTGCCCATGGGATGCCGAACAAACCCACGAATCGCTTCTCAAATATTTAATAGAAGAGTCGTACGAATTTATTGAAGCGGTCGAGGAGAACGATCGTCAGGCCATGCGAGAAGAGCTAGGCGATGTTCTACTTCAAGTCTATTTCCACGCTCGAATGGCGGAAGAACACCCGACCGATCCTTTCACCGTAGAAGACGTTGCGAAAGAAGTAGCTGACAAATTAGTGCGTCGTCATCCGCACGTTTTTGGCGATGTAAAAGTTTCTGGCAGCGAAGAAGTTCTTGAAAATTGGGAAGCGCAGAAGGCGGCGGAAAAGGGTCGAACATCTGCGACCGATGGCGTTCCGATGGCCCTACCCGCGATGACGTTGGCATCGAAAATGATGTATCGGGCAGAAAAATTTGGCATATCGATTCCAGTCGAGCACTCGCTAGAACTTCCAGCAGGGTGTACTGAGGAGCAATTAGGCGCCGCATTGTTGGGAATTTTGGATCAAGCCCGACTTCAAGGGTTGGACGCGGAATCCGCGCTTCGCTCAGCCACCAAGGGATATATCGCGCAGATTCACGCGGCCGAAGCGCCTCAGCGAGGACCTAAATAAAGCCGATAGAATTGCCGCATAGATTTTGCACAACGATGAAGTTTGCGAACTACACCCCTGAAAAGCGAATAAGTAGGAGTAAAAAGTGGCACTAATTGAGGCAGTACATGCGCGCGAAATCTTGGACTCCCGTGGAAATCCAACGGTTGAGGTTGAAGTAGTTCT
>DAIPLA010000039.1:6625-11711 GCA_036769465.1 Candidatus Nanopelagicaceae bacterium | reverse complement strand
GGAGTGTTGTAACGAGCCTTGATGTAGGAAAGTCCCCATTTGATCTGGGTGACCGGGTTGGTGCGCCAGTCGGTCGAGACGATTTCCATCTTTGTTGGCGGCAATGCCTGCGCGATGCCCTGTGCACCACTTCGGTAGTTGTGGGCCTGGAAGTTCCAGTGGCTCTCGCCGTCCCAGAGGGCGTTGAGGCAACCAATCTGGTGGGCGTTCCAGTCATATCCGAGCGAGCTGACCAAATCTTGGGCTACCTGCTTGGCGCCGGTCGGGGTCTTCGCCAATTGAATCTGGCGAGCCTGGACCGAGACCAATGAAATCGATTGCGCGTCGACCGAGGCGACGCCGTTGATGTCCACAGTTATTGGGGCGACATCCAGGACCGGGGTGCTGCCGGCTGGGTCAGCTGGCGCAGCGGTCGAAGGAGTCGAGGTGATGTTCGCGGCCGATCCGAGCCCGACGCCCGCGATGCCCAACGGGCTCAAAGGATTGAGACGACCTAGGGCGTCAGGAATATCGACCAACTTGGCGGTCGGGACGTCTGCTTGGGCAGCGCCCGCGACACCGAGCATCGAGACGAGGGCTGCAGCAACAACGAGGGTTGCCGGTTTCTTCATAAAGTCGATCGCGCGATTCATCATTTCTGCCTCCTTCCGTTCCTTCTAACCGTCCTGGGTAGGGCAACAGAGTTTCAGCTGTTTAGGCGTGTCGCAAATTATTTCGCGCTGAAGTCGCAAAAAAGATAAAAGTCACAGCTTTGGGGAGAAGTAAAAATGCAGGTCAGACAGGGGTAAGTCCAGTATGTCCGATTTGTCGGGGAGGGCTCTTTTTCGGCCCTAAATCGCCTTGGACGAGATGGCTCAGCTGGTGAAGTTGATGGGCTCCTCGAGCATCTCCGTCACCAAAGCGGCGATCGGCGACCGCTCACTGCGGGTGAGGGTGATGTGCGCGAAGAGCGGATGGCCCTTCAGCGATTCCACGACCGCGACCACACCGTCATGGCGTCCAACCCGGAGGTTGTCCCGCTGTGCGATGTCGTGGGTCAGGATGACGCGCGAGTTTTGGCCAATTCGGGACAAGACCGTCAGCAAAACGCCCCGCTCCAACGACTGCGCCTCGTCCACGATGACATAAGAATCATGAAGCGAGCGCCCGCGGATGTGAGTCAGGGGCAGAACTTCGATCAGGCCGCGGTCAATAATCTCCTCGATGACGCTCTCGCTGACCAGCGCGCCCAAGGTATCGAAGACGGCTTGCGCCCATGGCGACATTTTTTCGTTTTCGCTACCGGGCAGATAACCCAACTCCTGCCCGCCGACCGCGTAGAGCGGACGGAAGATGACCACCTTTTTATGTTGACGCTTCTCAAGGACCGCTTCCAACCCAGCGCTCAGTGCCAGCGCCGACTTTCCGGTTCCGGCTCGGCCGCCGAGCGAGACAATTCCAATCTCGGAATCCAACAAAATATCGAGCGCGACCCGTTGCTCGGCGCTGCGGCCATGCAATCCAAAGGCGGAGCGATCGCCGCGAACCAAAACCAGGTGCTTGTCCGGGGTCACACGAGCCAACGCGCTTCCCTTTTCAGAATGCAGAACGATGCCGGTGTGGCACGGATGTTCCTTGGCCAACGGATGCGCGACACGAGACGACTCATACAAATCATCAATAACCGTTCCCGCGACGTCGGCTTCGACGATTCCGGTCCAACCGCTGGTCGCGGCTAATTCAGCACGATATTCCTCGGACTCAACGCCAACCGACGACGCCTTCACGCGCAGTGGCAGGTCCTTGGTCACCAAGACAACCTCGCGGCTCTCGGCCATCAAGTTGCGGGCAATCGCCAGAATCCGGGAATCGTTCGATCCATCCCGCAGGAATCCAGCCGGGAGCGACGACGGGTCCGAGTGATTGAGCTCTACTTTGAGGGTTCCGCCTTGGTCATTCAATTTAATATCTTCATCGAGTCGGCCGTGGGCAATCCGCAGATCGTCCAACGTCCGCAAGGCGGCGCGGGCGAAATAACCGAGTTCGGGGTGGTCGCGCTTGGTCTCTAATTCACCGATGACGGTGATGGGAATGATGACCTCGTGCTCAGCGAACCTGGATAAAGCCGCCGGGTCCGCTAGCAAAACACTGGTATCTAAAACGTATGACTTGCGACCCTTGCGACTGGTTGCCATTTGCACAACTTAAAACTTTTTCGACACGCCGCCCGCGTGACACGCTAATGCCGAAAGTTAAATTCTGGTGTCGGTTTAAACGCCGCTAGCTCTCTGCGGCTAGACGCCAAATCGTCTGTGCCGCTGGCTGTAGGCACGCAGGGCGCGCAAGAAATCCACCCGGCGAAAGTCGGGCCAATAGGCCTCGCAGAAATAGAACTCGGAATGGGCGCTCTGCCAGAGCAAGAAGCCGCCGAGCCGTTGTTCGCCGGATGTGCGGATGACTAGGTCGGGATCGGGCAGGCCTGCGGTATACAAATACTTACTTATCTCGTCAACGCTTACTTCGCCCGCGATTTGATCCGCGGTCTTGCCCTCTTTTGCCTTGGATGCGACGAGCGCTTTAACCGCGTCGGCAATCTCGTTGCGGCCGCCATAACCAATCGCGACGTTGACCATCACGCCCTTGATGCCTTTGGTCGCAGCAGCGACCGAGTTAAGCCGATTCTGCAGATCCTGCGGCAAGAGTTCCATCGAGCCCACCGGGCGAATCTCCCAGCGACGACGGCGACCCAGATCCTCGACCGCTTCGCCAATGATGTCGAGCAATGGCGCCAATTCTTCGGCGGGACGATGAAGATTTTGATTAGAGAGCAGCCAGAGCGTGACGACCTTTACCTGTGCCTCTTCGCACCAATCCAGCAACGCAACGATCTTTGAGGCACCGGCGCGGTGTCCGCGGGCGGGCGAGGTGTCGCCGGTTTCCGATGGGTTGGCCTTGGACCAACGGCGATTTCCGTCGAGCATCAGGCCGATGTGGTGTGGCGTCTGCGAGAAATCTAATTGCTGCAGGAGCCTGCGCTCATAAAGGGGGTAGATCGCGGACTTCACCGCGGATTTAATCGCTCGCTTTGTGGTGTGGAGCGGTTCGAAAGTCTTAGGCGCTCTTGGTGTCACGGCGTGCTCGATATTCCTTAGCAGCGCGATTTTCAGCAACGAATGAGGCGATCGGCAAGGTTCCGGCTAGCAAAAAGAAGATGGTGGCCGTGAAGCTCTTCCGAGATTTGAGGCAGTAATGGAATGCCGCCAATACATAAATTGGATAAGTGAATCCATGGACAATCGGAATCCAGACCAAATGCGAATGCAACGAATCGTTGTGAACCCACCACTTAATAGGAAGGTCGACGAACCAGAGAAGAAGCGACATAACACCGGCCCAGAAGGCCATGAATCGGAAACGACGGAATGCGCCGTCGATTGGGTATTTCGCGGCTGCGGCGTTTGTGCTCATAGCCTCAGCTTACCGCTAGGCCGTTGGGGTACTAGTCCGGCGGTCACGAATTCGCGTATAAAAAGGTAAGAAAAGTACGAGAACCGCGAGCAACCACCAGACCACTACATAAGAGATGTGCTGCCAATAGAAGCCAGCGGCGGATTGCACGAGTTGCGGTGCGGGCACGCGATCCGCAGAAATGCTCTGGCCGTAATCGGTTTGTTCATCGGTCGCGATGATGTATCCGTCATAGAGCGAAACATTTGGCAGGCCCGCCAACAACGATGGATCAAGGCGCGAAAGCACAGTGGCGCTACCGGTGGCATGGTCCGTCGGTTGACGGGGATAGAGACGTCCGGTGACAACAACCGGATCGGTCAAAGTCTGCTGATCGATGCCCGCCAAGCCGCGCACAACCAAAACGTCACCGGCATTAAGTCCTGCGCTGGCTGCAACATGTAGTAGCCGGACTTCTAAAGTCGCGATCTCTTTCTTACTTGAGTTTTTGCCCTGCGCAGTTGTTGTTGTGATTTCTTGATTAGGCGCGGTGTAAATATGCGAGTACACGCCTGTGGCGCGAACCAATCGATTAATCGCAAGCCCGCTCAGATCCGTTCCAGGTGTAGCGATTTGATTGAGTTCAACAATTGGTTTTTCCGGCTGAGGCTTGCCGGCGTTATGCACCGCTTGCGCGCGATGCAGCTGCCAAATTCCGAGTTCGTATGCGGTCACTGAAAGAGCGAGCGCCGCTACCAGCGGAATTACATACGCAATTCGCTGCGAAATTTTAGGGCGAGAATCAGAACTAATTGTCATCGCGGCGATTGTTCGCGCGCTTGTAGCGGCGATAGAAACTGGTCAGGAGAAGCGCCACTCCAATCGTCAATGCGATCATGACGAGCGAGGCGTAAAGACCTACATTGACATCGGTGGTGGTATTTCCCATGCCCCCATTATTCACCGCCGCGACTAGAATTGAGGCATGAGCGGTTCATACGACTTTCGCAGCGAGTCAGAATTTCTGCGCAACCGATATGGAATCCGTCACTCTCGATTTGGTCGTTGGGTAGGCCCGGCAATCACCATCGCAATCATTGGTGGTGGGTGGCTGTTGTGGAGCGCGAATCATTACGCGACTCCCGACGTGCGTTCGACCCTGGTCTCGTTTCAGGCCACCGATGACACTCACATCTCGGTTCGATACTCACTGATTTTCAAGAAGACCGCGGTGCCCCACGAATGCGTATTGATCGCGCACGATTATCAGACCAACGTGGTTGGCCAACTGACCGACCAGATTCCAGCAGGGTCCATATCGCCCACCCGGTCCGTCACCATTCCCACGCGCTTAAAGGCCGTGAGCGTAAGCATCGACCACTGCGCGGTCGGCTTCGCGCGCTAAACTTTGCACCCTTATGACTGATCACGTGACTCAGACCTGGCTTACCCAAGAAGCCGCCGACCGCCTTGCCGCGGAATTGGCAGACCTGGAGGGTCCTCGTCGCGCCGATATCGTCAAAAAAATTGAAGCTGCTCGCGCCGAAGGCGATCTAAAAGAGAACGGCGGCTACCACGCTGCTCGCGAAGAACAAGGCAAGATTGAAGGACGCATCCGCCAGCTCAAGCACATGTTGGAGAACGCGCACATCGGAACTCC
>DAIPLA010000039.1:0-6525 GCA_036769465.1 Candidatus Nanopelagicaceae bacterium | reverse complement strand
ACGCTTAACGGCATGAAGATTGCCATCAGTAAGAACATATAGATAAACGACATCGGAATCGGGTGCTCGCTCGGGAAAGAATGAGCCGTGACGCCGAATGTGTTGTGGAAACCATACAGCTGTCGAACCGCAGCAACCATGGTTGAGACCGGATTCCATTCCGCAAAATATTGCAAGGGACGCGGCATCGTGGTCGTGGATGCAAAAGCATTAGAGAGAAATGTCAGAGGGAAAGTGAAGAGGAATGAAATATTCGCAACCACGCGCGCATCCCGACCCATCAAACCCGCGAACACACCAGCCCACGACAGGGCGTATCCAAAGAAGAGCAACATCAAGAAGCCGAAAAGAATATGAAGCACGCCCGAAGTCGGACGCCAGCCCACAATAAATCCGGTCAAGCCCATCACTACGAGCACCACGATATTAAGCAAACCATCACCCAATGTGCGGCCCAGAACGAAGGCAGAGCGCGCAATCGGTAACGAACGGAAGCGATCAATCAATCCCTTTTGCATATCTTCAGCCAGGCCCTGCGCGGTGGCGGCCAA
The DNA here is from genome assembly GCA_036769465.1 of Candidatus Nanopelagicaceae bacterium. Taxonomy (GTDB): domain Bacteria; phylum Actinomycetota; class Actinomycetes; order Nanopelagicales; family Nanopelagicaceae; genus AAA044-D11. Next base: position 5,974 of record DAIPLA010000039.1, on the reverse strand, counting down.
TGTAAAAGTAACCGTCTGAACGAAGATTCCCGGCATCAACAATTGAACGTAGCCACCAGGAATGCCGGCGCCCAACCCCCCAAATACAAAACGGAAGAGAAGAACGAACATCACAGGCTGAATAGTGTTAAAAATAAGGACTTCAGGCACCCGAGTGAGTTGCTGAAGCTGGCGCTTGGTAATGACGAGCGCATCCGAGAAGGAGCGCAAGAAAGTGCTCATTACTTCTTACCCCGCTTTCCCTTTGCGCCAGCGACCGTTTCTTCGCTGACGTCCTCGGCGGCGTGACCAGTCAACGATAGAAATACATCGTCCAACGACGGGCGTTTCATCGCCATATCCAATGGATGAATTCCCTTGGCGTCGAATTCACGAATCACATCCATCAGCGCTGTACTACCGTTCTGTACTGGCGCAGAAAGTCTGCGTAATCCTGTATCGAGCAATGTTGTCGAACCACTGACGCGATCCATGATTGCGCGAGCGCCCGCGATATCGGCTTCATTAACGACAATCTCGATTCGTTCGCCGCCCACTTGTTGCTTGAGTTGGTCAGACGTACCGCGCGCAATAACTTTGCCGTGGTCGACCACGACGATGTCATCTGCGAGTTGGTCGGCCTCTTCCAAATATTGCGTGGTCAACAACAACGTGACTCCATCTTTCACGAGGCTTTCGATGACCGCCCACATATCCATGCGGCCGCGCGGATCCAGACCGGTCGTTGGTTCATCGAGAAAGAGAACCTTTGGTCGCACAATCAACGCCGCTGCTAAATCTAAACGGCGTCGCATTCCACCCGAATACGTTTTGATTGGACGCTTTGCCGATTCAGTTAGTCCAAATTGTTCGAGCAATTCTGATGCGCGCGCCTGCGCTGCAGCAGATGTCAGGTGATAGAGGCGACCAAACATCACGAGGTTGTCCCAACCCGTCAACGTCTCGTCGACCGCGGCGTATTGACCCGATAGTCCGATAATTTCGCGGACCGCCTTCGGATTTTTAATGACATCAATTCCGGCGACGGTGGCGTGGCCAGAATCCGGTTGGAGCAAGGTTGCGAGCACTCGGACGGTGGTCGTCTTGCCGGCGCCATTGGGGCCCAAGATCGACAGAACGGTGCCTTCTTCGACATCGAGCGAGAGGCCGTCTAGCGCCCGCACCTCACCCTTGCGATAAGTCTTCAGAAGGTTCTCAGCCACGATGCTCTTCGCCATGCGACCTACTCTAGGGTGCGATAGCCTTATCGTTGAAGATTCATGTAATTTTCCAGCAATTCCCGTAGGTAATCCCGAAGGTATTGAATACCCCAAAAACGAACTCGATAAGAAGGGCCGCTATGTCTGCCGAAACGAAGCAAGAAACCAAGGGCTCAGGACCGCTCAGCCACCGCGAAATCATGACCGTTTTGTCAGGTCTGATGGTGGGTATGTTGTTGGCCGCGCTCGACCAGACCATTGTCTCCACCGCACTCAAGACCATCGTCGTCGACCTCAACGGCCTCAACCACTACACCTGGGTTGTCACCGCCTACCTCTTGACCTCGACCGCGTCTACCCCGTTGTACGGAAAGATTTCTGACCTCTACGGCCGTCGTCCAGTCTTCCAATTCGCGATCGTTACCTTCCTTATTGGTTCGTTCTTGGCCGGTATCGCGCACACCATGACCCAGCTGATCATCTTCCGCGCACTCCAAGGTTTGGGCGCTGGCGGATTGATGGCGTTGACCTTCGTCATCATCGGCGACGTTGTTTCACCTCGTGAACGTGGTCGTTACCAGGGTTACTTCGGTGGCGTCTGGGGCCTCTCATCTGTCGCAGGTCCATTGCTCGGCGGATTCTTCTCCGATCACCACAAGATTCTCGGCATCACCGGTTGGCGCTGGATTTTCTACATCAACCTGCCATTCGGTATCGCAGCACTCGTTATCACCACTGCGTCGCTTCACATTCCAAAGATCAAGCGCGAGCACAAGATTGACTACACCGGCGCGCTCTTGATGGTGCTTGCCGTATCTGCACTCTTGATGGGTGTCTCTGTCTACGGTCCACAAAACGGCTGGGGTAGCTCAAAGACCATCATCGCCTTGGTAGCAGCCCTTGTTCTTACCATCGCGTTCTGCTTGCAAGAACTCCGTGCATCCGAGCCAATTCTTCCGATGTACTTGTTCCGCAATCACACCTTCTCGCTGACCTCTACCCTGGCATTCATTATCGGTGCCGGCATGTTCGGTGCGATCGTTATGTTGCCGCTTTATCTCCAGCTCGTTAAGGGCAACACCGCAACCCAGTCCGGTCTCAAGCTGATTCCATTCATGCTCGGTATCGTGTCGATGTCCATCATGAGCGGTAAGTTGATCAGCAAGCACGGTCACTACAAGCGCTACCCAATCATCGGCCTCGCGCTGATGACCGTTGGCATTGCGCTAATGGGCACAATGAGCGAGTCGACTCCGTTCTGGACCCTTTCTATCTACGCAATTTTGATCGGCGGCGGCGTTGGTTTGTGTATGCAGACCATCGTTATCGCGCTTCAGAACGCGGTTGATTTCAAGGATATGGGCGTCTCCACATCTGCGAACACCTTCTTCCGCTCAGTTGGAGCAACCATCGGCGTTGCGATCTTCGGAACTATTTATGCAAGCAAGTTGAGCCATTACTTGCCAAAGAACCTCATGCACCTCGCAGCCACAAACCCACAGGCGCTTGCTGGATTCAATAAGTCGGCACAAGCAGCGGTGACCAATAACCCTGCATTGCTCAACAACTATGCACCTGCTTTGAAGGCGACCTTCCTGCACTCCGATGTTCAGGCCTTCCATATCGTCTTCTTCGCGGCCGCACCAATCACCGCGATTGGTTTTGTCCTAGCGCTCTTCTTGCGCGAGCTTCCACTTCGTTCCGGTGCAGCGCACCACGCGGCGAAGGAAGAGGCCGCTGGAGAGATGCTCGGATAAGTTGAAGTTCACAAAAAACCTACTACCAAAAGAGGTATACGTCCTCTCGGTAGTAGGTTTTTTTGTTGCCGTTGGATATGGCCTGATAGTTCCGGCGCTGCCGCTTTTCGCGCAGACCTTCGGAGTTCGTAACACTGCTATTGGATTAATAGTCTCAAGCTTTGCCTTCACTCGTTTTGGCTCGGGGCTTATTACCGGTCGAATGGTCGATCGATTCGGTGAACGTATGGTGCTCGGGTTTGGGCTCTTTTTTGTCGCGCTCTCCTCGCTTGCGTGCGGCCTTGCTCATAATTATTCGCAGTTGCTGATCTTCCGCGCCGCCGGTGGATTGGGCTCGTCGATGTTCTCGGTCTCCGCTGGTGCGCTCTTGATGCGTTCGGTGCCAGACAATCATTTGGGCCGCGCGCAATCGCTCTATAACGGCGGTTTTCTTGTCGGTGGTATGGCCGGGCCAGCTTTCGGCGGTTTGCTCAGCGCTATTTCACTTCGCGCACCATTTTTTGTCTACGCCATCACGTTGACGCTATCGAGCATCACCGCCTTCACTTTTCTGCACGAGAAGCGACTCGGTAAGTCAATTAAGAACGATCAAGAAAAGCGGGAGCGCGTTCTCATCAAGGATGCGCTGAAGTTGTTCCCATACCGCGCGGCGCTGATGTATTCGTTCTTGTCGGGCTTTGTTTTGATTGGTATGCGTAATTCAATCCTGCCAACATTTTTAAAGAACAGCTTGCACGAATCCACCTCCGTTATTGGATACGGGTTCACACTGACCGCGGTCGTTCAGGCGATATCGCTCATATATGTCGGCCGTATTTCTGATAAGCAAGGTCGTCGCTTTGTTCTCTTCATTGGTTCGTCACTCGTGCTTGCAGCAATCATGGCGATTGCGGTCGCAACTGCTACGTGGACATTTATGTTAGCTATGGCGCTCTTCGGCATAGGTGGAGCGTTCCTAGGAACCGGCCACGCCAACGTTGTTGGTGATCTCTTCGGCGGCAAGGGTGGCCAGGTGGTGGCTACGTGGCAGATGGCCGGCGATGGAGCGGCAATAATTGCTCCGCTTATGTTGGGCGCGATTGCCGACCATGTCTCGGACCAGAGCGCCTTTGTGGTTACCGCGGTTATTTTTGCGTCAGCTATTGCGCTGACACTGCGGATGCCCGAGACCCGTCGCGCTCGTAATTAACGACACGCAGGATATTACTGCCAAGTAATTAGTTGAATGTTCAACCACATTATGTACCCTTTACATACATAAGGCACCACACCCTCTTAGAACGGACTCTCATACATGAGCGCAGTACTCGTAATCGCACGTATCTTGTTCTCGTTGCTATTCCTCTCCTCGGGAATCAACCACCTCACCAAGCTTGAGGCAATGACCGGATACGCAAAGTACAAGAAGCTTCCAGCTGCAAAGCTCGGCGTTATCCTCAGCGGTCTTGTAATGATTGTTGGCTCTGTCTACGTCATCCTCGGCTTCTACGTTGATCTCGCAGGCCTCATGCTTGCTGCATTCACCTTCGTTTCTGCCATCATTTTCCACAACTTCTGGGCCGAGAAGGATGCAACCGCGAAGATGAACGAGACAGTTGCGTTCTTCAAGAACATCTCGTTGACCGGCGCAGGAATCATCATCTACGCATACGCTCACTTCATCGCGACCTTGAACACCAGCCCATTGAGCCAGGCTCCAGGCGCATCTGCCGGATTCCTCAAGGGCTTCGGTTGGGTAATCTCAAAGGGTCACTTGTACCTCTGGAAGTAATACTTTCCAATAAAAAAGCCCCGGGTGACCGGGGCTTTTTTATTTGATTTTTAATTAGCGGTTATCGCGCAAGATTGAGATCAGGCGCAGAATCTCCATATAGAGCCAGACAACAGTGACCATTAGGCCAAAACCAGCGCGCCAAGATTCTTCATGGGGCGCGCCGTTTGCAATCATCTTGCTGATTTGATCGAAATCAAGAATCAAGAAGAAGCTAGCGAATGCGACGCCTGCCACCGCAAGGATGACGCCCAAGCCACTGACGCCGTAAAATCCAGCGCCATTACCTACGCCGGCAAATGCAGCAATCATTGAAACGAAACCAAGAACCATGTAGCCGACCAGAGCGCCCATCATCGCGCGCTGGAAGCGCGGAGTGACTTGAACCTTCTTTGAGCGATAGGCGATCAATACACCAGCGAAAGCCGCGAGCGTTCCGAGGACCGCCTGTGAAACGATGCCGGGATAAGCAAGGTTGTAATAATGGCTCAATACTCCGAGACCGAGGCCTTCAAAGGCTGCGTAAGCGATCACAAGCGCAGGGCGAACCTTTGCGGAGAATGAATTCACCATTCCCAGGATGAGGGCTCCGATAAAACCGACAAAGAGGAACCCGGTGGAAAGGTTGAGCTTCCATGCCAATCCACCGACCACAACCAGCACCGCAAAGAGCATGGATGTGCGAATGACGACGTCATCGATGGTCATGCGGCCGGTGCGCATCGAGGACGCTGCGGAAGCGTTGTAGATCTCCTCGAGCGACTCCGAAGAAACGGCGGTGGCCGTCGATCCGCTGTTGCGCATCGCGGCATAGCCACGCTTAAAGACTGGGTTGGTGCTCTCCATATTTAGCTCCTTGGGTGTTCTATTTTTCAGCCGACAATTAATTCAACACTTGGAATGGTAACGATTATTCCTGGGACCCCGCCCTATGGGATGCGGATGTCGTGAAACTTCTTGGCTTCCGAAATTACCTCTGCCGTTAACTCTGCTTTAGCTACGCGCTCGGTCCACGCCCAATGTTTTCCTACTGGGCATCGTTGATAGCGGCTATTGATCCAGCGAGCACCCTTAAAAGATACGCCCGGAATCCAGATGCTTGTATAGAGATGGCCAGCACTACAGCGGACGGCAACATCCCGTCCTCGAGCTTTACCTTTGTTGGTGAAATACAAAACGGGCACAATTATTACTAACGCCCAGAAGGTGACAAACCAGAGGTAGAAGCGCATAGCTAGAGATTACTC
>DAIPLA010000094.1:0-2338 GCA_036769465.1 Candidatus Nanopelagicaceae bacterium | reverse complement strand
TCAAGGTCATGGGCGCCATTTATGACACCAAAACTGGCTTGCTCGAACCTATTAATTAGGAAATTCTTTTCCCAGCTTCTTCTCGGTTGAGCGGGCCTCTAAATCCCAAGTTATACACGTTCGCTGGCGGATAATAGAAGTATGCAAAAATATCGTGGTCTTCGTTATCTCGCTATCGGATTAGCAGTTGGGTTGGTTGGAGTTCCTGCGTCCGCTCAAGCTTCGACCACGATTATTGGCGTCTACTCCTCAATGTCGACCACCCTGGACAAGGGCACTTTTACTTTAACGCCGCCATCTTCAAATTCGCCGGGCGCCTGGTCGTACACGAGTTCAAAGCCATCGGTCGCAACAATCGTGGGGAATGTGGCAACACTTCATAGCGCAGGAATTACAGAAATCACCGCCACCCAAGCCGCAAGTGGATCGTATGCATCCGCAAGTCGCACAACGCCATTGACTGTTCAGCGCGGGACTCCAACAGCTCCGACATGGAGTAACCAATCGGCGCAATTTTCTACAGGTCAATACACGATCATTCCACCAACCTCAGTCAGCACGGGTACGTGGACATACACTTCATCAAATCCATCTATCGCTACCGTGCAAGGCAACACCTTGTATTTGAATGATGGTGGGGTTGTAACTATTCATGGCATTCAAAGCGCGGATGTGAATTGGAATCAGACATCGGCGTCGATGACATTCACGTCGATTGCACCTGTTCCCACTGTCGGCCCATTCCTTAATCTCAGCCTTCCGCTGTACAACATCTCAAGCGTTAACCTGACGGCGCCGACCTCCACAAGTAGTGGTCCTTGGGTTTTCACGATTGATAATCCTTCTGTCGCCGCGCTAGTCGGCACGACGTTAACGCCTCTGTCGGCCGGCACCGCAATTATTAGCGCAAAGCAATTGCCCGCCGGTGGATTTGGTTCTGTCACAGAAACTATGACGCTGACAATCTCGGCAGCGACGCCAAATGTAGGCACATTTGCAAACATGACCGTGCCCTTTGGGCCTAATCTCGCGACAATTGGTTTCCTCACTCCGCCACAATCGTCTTCACCTGGCGCCTGGACATTTACATCGTCAGATCCAACCGTTGCGACCATTAATGGCACATCGATTACTTATCTCAAGCCAGGACAAACCACTATTTCTGCGACTCAGGCCACGAGCGGAACGTATGGCGCGTATGGCCCAACAACGATGGTGCTCACAGTTCAAGGAACACCTACTCTGGTAGCTCCTGCCAACATTCAAAAAGTCTTCGGTGATGCCGACAGCGCTCTCCCCACCCTAACCTCACTCTCGAATGGCGCATTTACCTACTCGACTTCTGATTCATCTGTGGTTGCGGTCAATGGCAATTCATTACACATAGTTGGTGCCGGAACGGCGGTCGTAACTATCACCCAAATAGCAACGCCTATCTGGCAGAGCGCTTCGACCGGATTCTCGGTCACCATCTTTGGAACAACTCCTACGATCGGAACATTCGCGCCATTCACCATAACCGTCGGCGATGCACCATCATCGATACTTGCGCCCACTTCTAATTCGCTGGGTAAATGGACTTTTACATCAAGCAATCCCGCCGTTGCCACGGTTGCTGATGGAAAAATCACGGCGATTGCCGAAGGAAGCGCGACCATTTCCGCCACTCAAAATCCTGCAGGTCAGTACGGACTCTCTAACACGGTTAGCGCGGTGGTAACCGTAAAGCCAAAGCCAGTACCGGTGGCGGTGCCAACACCTGCCGCAACGCCTTCTCCAGTAGTAAGACCAGTTGTTAAGCCAGCGGTTAAGCCCACCACCAAAGCCAAAAGCTCTAGCCTCAAGGTCACCGTCGGCAAGGGTTTCATCGCTATTAAGAAACCATCGAGCGCGGTCGCAACTATCAGCGGTCATCCAGCTAAGGAAGGCAAAAATCTTGTCGCTGTCGGAAGCCATGCGGTGATAATCAAAGAGGGCACAAAGGTTCTCTACAAAAAAATCGTGAGCGTTAAATAATTTAAGTAACGGCTAATTCTCAGCTTGGATTGAGCGTATCCCCGTCTTGCGGGGTCATTCTCTGCCTATGAGAATCACAAAGGTAGTTCAAATCAGCACCATCACCATCGCCATCTCCACGGGAGTTATCGCAACGCCAGCATTGGCGGACACCAACACCGTTACTACCAAGGCAACGGTTCCTAATACTTCTGCTGCTCATCAAGCGGCATTCAACACTTACTTGGCAGCTCGCACGGCAGCGAAGAACGCTTTGACTGCAGCTGCTACCCGCGATCAAGCGATTTCTTCAGCGAAAACTACTGAAGCCGCAACAATTCTT
>DAIPLA010000038.1:7981-12188 GCA_036769465.1 Candidatus Nanopelagicaceae bacterium | reverse complement strand
GTCACCAAGTGGAACGATCCAGAGATTGCTGCTGACAACAACCGCACTGTTTCTGTTTCAATCTTCAAGAAGGATTCTTCTGGAAACCCTGTCAAGGATTCTTCAGGTAAGCCAATCGTCTTGAACACTGTTACCAAGAAGGTTTACTACACCCTTCCAAACCAGAACATCCGCATCGTTGCTCGTGCTGATTCTTCAGGCACAACAGCTAACTTCGTCAAGTTGTTCAACGCTCAGTTCCCATCAGTATGGAGCAAGCCAAACGACAAGACATTCATCAATGATTTCCCAGGAAACATTAACTCTTCAACAAACCTCGGACGTATTCAGACCGCAACCGGTTCAGCTGGTGTTGCTGCAACAATGGCAAAGACACCTTACTCAATCGGTTACTTCGAGTCTTCATACGCAACAGGTGTTCTCCGCAACGCATTGATCGGTAACGCTGCAGGTGGCTTCGCTGCTCCTGACGCTGCTGGTACATCAGCGTTCCTTGGTTCTGCTACAGCAACCGCTGATGGCAAGTTGACCTTCAACTACAACACAACAACACCAGGTGCATACGTACTCGGTATCGTTTCATACGCACTCGTTGACTCAGCTGCTACAGGTGACAACGCAAAGGCTGCTAAGAGCTTCTTGCAGTACGTCTTGTCATCAGCATGCCCAACAAGCGCACCAACACTTGGCTTCGCAACTATCACAGGTTCACTCTTGGATCTTGATAACAAGTTGTTGGCATCACTTAAGGCTTAATCCCCTTAACTAGTAATAGAAAGACCCGGTCTCTTGAGGGAGAGGCCGGGTCTTTTACTTTTCTCGTGTGGTTTTGAATCTGGTTGTCATTAAGAACCTGGGGCGCGCCTGGCAGGAATCGAACCTGCGACAACCCGCTTAGAAGGCGGGTGCTCTATCCGACTGAGCTACAGGCGCATGTGAAGCTTGATGGTGCTTCTTACTGGGCTAAGTCTACCGACTCGGTTCGATTCAACGAGCGCAGCCAATAGACTCTCGCACTATGGCTGAGTTCATTTACACGATGAAAAAGGCGCGTAAAGCGCATGGTGACAAGGTAATTCTCGACGATGTAACGCTGGCTTTTTATCCCGGCGCAAAGATCGGCGTAGTTGGACCTAACGGTGCGGGTAAGTCGACCGTGCTTCAAATCATGGCGGGACTTCAGCAGCCTTCTAATGGCGAAGCATTCCTCTCTCCGGGCTATTCAGTGGGCATCTTGATGCAGGAGCCAAAGCTCGATGAAGATAAGTCGGTCTTGGAGAACGTGCAAGAAGGCGTTGCTGAAACGATGGCGCTGATGGCACGCTTCAATCAAATTTCAGAAGAGATGGCCAGCCCCGACGCGGATTACGACACTCTCCTTGCAGAGATGGGCACGTTGCAAGAACAACTCGATCATCGCAATGCGTGGGACCTGGATTCACAGTTAGAGCAAGCCATGGACGCACTGCGTTGCCCACCTGGCGATGCGGATGTGAAGGTTCTCTCTGGTGGTGAACGTCGTCGCGTTGCGTTGTGCAAGCTTCTCTTGCAACAACCAGATTTACTTCTCCTGGATGAGCCAACTAACCACTTGGACGCGGAGTCAGTCTTGTGGCTTGAGCAACACCTCTCGAAGTATCCCGGCACCGTTGTTGCGATTACCCACGATCGTTACTTCTTGGACAACGTCGCTGAATGGATCTTGGAACTCGACCGCGGTCGCGCCTATCCATATGAAGGTAACTACTCGACCTATCTCGACACCAAGGCCACGCGTCTAAAGATTGAAGGCCAGAAGGATGCAAAGCGCGCGAAGCGCCTTGCCGAAGAGCTTGAATGGGTTCGGATGAACTCCAAGGGTCGTCAGACCAAGTCAAAGGCCCGTCTTGCACGTTACGAAGAGATGGCGGCCGAGGCCGACAAGATGCGGAAGTTGGACTTTGAAGAAATTCAGATTCCGATGGGTCCACGACTAGGAAATGTTGTTGTTGAAGTCGAACACTTGAAGAAGGGCTTCGGCGAGCGTTTGTTAATCGACGATCTCTCCTTCACATTGCCTCGTAACGGCATCGTGGGAGTGATTGGACCGAACGGTGCGGGTAAGACCACCTTGTTCAAAACCATTCTTGGCATGGAACAACCAGATAGCGGCTCTGTGAAAATCGGTGAAACCGTGAAGGTCTCATACGTTGATCAGTCGCGTGGCGGAATCGACCCGAAGAAGACGCTGTGGGAAGTTGTTTCCGATGGTCTTGATTTCATGAAGGTCGGAAATGTCGAAATGCCTTCGCGCGCGTATGTATCTGCCTTTGGTTTCAAGGGTCCAGATCAACAAAAGCCGGCGGGCGTACTTTCCGGTGGTGAACGCAACCGCCTGAACCTAGCGCTGACGCTCAAGATGGGCGGCAACTTGTTGCTTCTGGATGAGCCAACAAACGACTTGGACGTTGAAACGCTCGGCTCATTGGAGAACGCGTTACTCGAGTTCCCTGGCTGCGCCGTTGTGATCTCACACGATCGCTGGTTCTTGGACCGCATTGCTACCCACATCCTGGCCTATGAAGGCGATTCTCAATGGTTCTGGTTTGAAGGAAACTTCGAATCGTACGAAGAGAACAAGATCGCACGTTTGGGTGCGGACGCAGCCCGTCCACATCGCGTGACCTATCGAAAGCTGACGCGCTAATGCTTCATACCGTCAAGGTGCACGTGCGCTGGGATGATCAGGATGCATACGGTCACGTGAACAATGCAAAGTATTTGACCTATATGCAGGAGGCGCGCGTCGCGCTTTTTTGGGTTGGACCCAAAGAAAAGGGTCAAGTCGAGAAGTTCACCGATGTTGTTGTGGCGCACGCCGAAGTCGATTACTTGCTCCCCATCTTCAACGGCGGCTTTGATATCGATGTAAAAATCTGGGTCTCCAAGATTGGCAATTCGTCCTTTGAAACGTCCTACGAACTCTTGAGCGACAAGGGTTTGCATGCGCGCGGCAAGACGGTGCAAGTAATGATTGATCTAGACACTATGAAGGCGCGCAGAATTTCTGAAGCGGAAAAGGCGATGCTCGAAGAGTACGTGGCCTAACTATGGCTACAACCGCGATTAAAAAGCGTTTTGTTCACCCGGCCTGGATTGCCATGGTGATTACCTTCATGACTTTGATTGCAACCGCCGGATTTCGTTCGGCACCATCTGTCTTGATTGTCCCGTTGCAGAACGCGTTCGGCTGGCGACGCGACACTATTTCTGCGGCGGTCAGCGTCAATGTTCTGCTCTTTGGTTTGACGGCGCCTTTTGCCGCAGCCTTGATGGAGCGATTTGGTATTCGTCGAGTTGTGATGGCTGCGCTGACGACCGTGGGCGCAGGTGCGCTCGGAACAATCTGGATGACCAAGCCATGGCACTTAATCGCGCTATGGGGCGTAATCGTCGGAGTCGGGTCGGGATCGATGGCGTTGGTATTTGCCGCGTCGGTTGCAAATCGCTGGTTTATTAAACGCAAGGGAATTGTGGTGGGAGCGCTGACGGCAGCGACGGCCACCGGTCAGCTCATTTTTCTTCCCACTTTGACCCAGCTCGCGTTACATCACGGCTGGAAAACGGTTTCGATCACCGTCGCGTGTGGTGCCTTTGTGATGGTGCCGCTGGTCTTTATTTTCTTGAAGGAACGACCATCTGCTGCAGGAGTTACTCCATACGGCGCGGATGAAGAATGGCAAGAGCCGCCGATCATTAATCGCAATGCCGGCCGCGAGGCAATCAACGCTTTGAAGGAAGGCGCGAAGCACCGTGACTTTTGGTACTTGATTGGCTCGTTCTTCGTCTGCGGGTTATCGACCAGTGGATTGATTGGCACGCACTTTATTCCGGCGGCGCACGACCATGGCCTGTCACAAGTGACGGCCGCCAGCTTGTTGGCGTTGATTGGCGTCTTTGATGTAATCGGCACGATTTTTTCTGGTTGGTTAACCGACCGAATCGATCCACGGAAGCTGCTTTTCTTTTACTACTTCCTTCGCGGGCTCTCGCTCTTCTTGTTGCCGTCCATTCTCTTCTCGTCGATTCATGCCTCGACCCTGATCTTTGTCGTTTTCTATGGCCTGGATTGGGTGGCGACCGTTCCACCCACGGTTGTTCTCTGCCGTCGAGTGCTGGGACCGGAACGCGGAACCGTGGTTTATGGCTGGGTATTCGCGGCGCACCA
>DAIPLA010000038.1:0-7881 GCA_036769465.1 Candidatus Nanopelagicaceae bacterium | reverse complement strand
GCGGAGGAGCGGTTGCGGTTATTCCTCGAGCAGTATTGGGGAGGGCCGACGACGTATTCGGACACCCGCGGACATCCCCGGTTGCGAATGCGCCATGCTGGGTTTCATATCGATTCAGCTGCGCATGATGCCTGGTTGCAGTGCATGCACGCGGCGATTATTGATTTAAATATGGATGAAGATCTCAAAGAAGAGTTGTGGACGTACTTTCAATACGCCGCGCACTCGATGATTAATCAGCCCTCGGGAGAACCTTCGATTGGTGAATCGATTTAGTTGTGCTTGGGATGGGAATGATTTCCCAGCTTTAGGATTTCGCCGTTACGTAGATACCAGAGCGTGCCGTCGCCGCGGCGGACGGTGGTAATGCGCAGTCCAACGGATTCGACTATTCCCTGAATTTCTAGAACTTCTACCTCGTCGCCGACGCCGAATTGATCTTCGATCAACATAAAGATTCCGGCCAGGACGTCGCGGACGATTGTTTGTGCGCCGAGGCCTAGGGCTACTCCGATGACGCCGGCGGAGGCGACTAGTGGGCCAAGGTTGAGGCCAAATTCGCTGAGCACCATCGTGGATGCGATCAACCAGATGATGGCGTTTGAGGCAGATTTAAGAACGGAGCCCGCGGTCTTGGCGCGCTCGCGCTGGCGGCCAACCGCGCGCTTTGGGCCCGGGACAAAGTCAGCCTCGGCTATCCGATTCATCGCTCGGGTGATCGCGCGGCCGGCCAGCTTTTGCACAATTAAAGCGATGGCGATGATGGCCAGAATGTGGAGGGGTGCGCCGGCGAACCATGTCCAGGCTTGCTTCAAAAATGTCTGCTTCATGATGACCGCGACTTTACCGAAACTCAGCTTTTTGATACCGAAAATTCACGCAGAAATGGCGACATTTCGGGGGAGTTAGGTGCAAGATTTACCAATCAGCTCGAGCCACGAGCTGGCACGCAGTACTTGAGGAGTTAGTTCGGTGAGCCAAACCTTGGTCCTGAACGCCACCTATGAGCCACTAGGTGTCGTCGCAGAAAGACGAGCGTTGATACTCGTCTTGAATCAGCGCGCAACCATGGTCGAATCTTCTGGCGAGGTTTTGCATTACAGCGGCGGTGAAGTCTTCCTGCCCTCGGTCGTGAAGCTCAATAAATTTATTCGTATTCCGTATCGTCACTCGGTGCCACTATCTCGCCGTGCGCTCTTTGCTCGCGATCATGGTCGATGCGTCTACTGCGGTGCTACCGCGGCTTCGATTGATCACGTCATTCCGCGTAGTCGTGGCGGCGAACATTCATGGGAGAACGTCGTATCCGCGTGCCACAAATGCAATCACCAAAAGGCGGATAAGACCTTGAAAGAGATTGGCTGGAGGTTACGGACAATTCCACGCGAGCCAGTTGGCGCCGCTTGGAGAATTCTGGGAACCGGTCGACCAGATTCGCGTTGGCTGACTTACCTCGAGCCGTATGGTGTGGAGCCCCTCACATCGACGGCCGCTAGCGCGTAATGCACCTTTACTAAAATTAGTTAGACTCCAACCATGTTCACATCATTAATTGCATTGGCCGCTCAACAAGAAGACGGCTCACAGCCAGGTGCGCCAATCACCGTGATGCACGCGATTCTTCTCTACGTCGGAGCACCTATCGCGTTGTTCGTGGGCATTTCTGCCCTGGTCCTCTTGGCGACAACATCACGCAAGAAGAGCAGCGGTTCACTTACTCATATCGAGTAGAAGTTACGCCGCTTAAGCGTCCTTAGCCTGAGCTCGTAGCGCGCGCAGCAAAGCATCGCGATTTTCAGCGATAGCGCGAACCAAACCGGCCGGTGCGCTCTTTCCCTCATTCGCCAACCACGCATCGGTCTTATCGACTGTGCTCTGTTCGGTGATGTACAGCGGATACATCGACTCCGCAAAGCTGCTGCCGATTTCGAAGGACTTTTTCGACCAGATCTCGGCTACATCGGCGAAGTACGCGTCTACGAATGGGCGAAGTAATTCGCGCTGGGATGGACGTTGGAATCCAACTATTGCGCTCTGGCGGACGGTGTTGGTCAGATCGTCGTGCGCGATGGAGTCATAGGTCTTCTTCTTTTGGTCCGCGTCGCGCATCGAAGCGATGGCACGGGCGTGAAGGTATTGACCAGAGAAAGTGTTATCACGCTCTTTCTCGGCGTCGATATCCGCGCGCGAAATCGCACCGAGTTCGGCCAAACCATGAACGAAGATCCACCGAAGTTCTGAATCGACGACAAGTCCTGGAATCGCACCGTCAAGCATTGCGCGCAATTGCTTGGCTTGGCCTTCGGTAGTTGCCATGTTTGCAAATGCGCGAGCGAAGGTGAGTTGATGGTCGCTACCGGGTTGTGCATCAGACATGAATTGGTAGAGATTGCTGGCGACCTTTTCGCGCAAGGCATCGCGATGCGATGGATGCGCATACACGTCGACCGCGGTGCCAATTTGGCCACAGATGGTCGACACGGTGGTGATGTCGCGTTCTAAACCGAGTGCAGGGAAAGCGGCGGTGATGAAGTCCGACGCCGCCAATTCCGCATCACGCGTCATGTCCCAGAGCGCGGACCAACACAAGGCGCGCGCGAGTGGATCCTTCACGGTTCCGAGATGTTCTTTCAACGTCTCTACCGATCGATGGTCGAATCGAATCTTTGCGTATGTGATGTCACGGTCGTTCAACAACAAGACGTCCGCGACCTTCTCGCCCTTCAGCGCATCCACGGTTGTTAATTTTGACGTCGCGTCGATGTCGATCGAACGACGCAGGACTAGTTCGCCATTGACGGTGTCATACAAACCGACCGCCATGCGATGCGGGCGAATCTCGGTTGATCCTGCTGGAATGTGCGGAGCTTCTTGCGCAATCGAAACAGAGACGTATGTGCCGTCTGCTTCCTCGATGACCGGACGCAAGGTATTCACGCCAGCGGTCTGGAACCAGGTGTGGACCCAATCCTTCAAATCGCGTCCGCTGGTTGCTTCAACTTCTACGAGCAGATCGTTGAGAGTCGTGTTCTTCCACGCATGCTTGTCGAAGTAATTCTTGAGGCCCTTGATGAAGTTCTCGCGACCCACGTAAGCAATCATTTGCTGCAATACAGAAGCGCCCTTGGCATAGCTAATGCCGTCGAAGTTCGCGTTCACGGCCTCGATATCGACCATGTCGGTGATGATGGGATGTGTGGTGACGAGCTGATCCTGGCGGTATGCCCAGTTCTTACGCTCGACGTTAAAGCCGGTCCATGAGTTGGTAAAGCGCGTTCCCTCGGCCAGCGCCAAATACGACGACCATTCAGCGAAAGATTCGTTGAGCCACAAGTCATCCCACCATTGCATGGTGACCATGTTGCCGAACCACATGTGCGCCATCTCGTGCAGAATCACGTTCGCGCGTGCGCTGTACAGACGCTCGGTCACCTTGCTTCTAAATACGAGCAGCTCTTCCTTGAAAGTGACCGCACCAGAGTTCTCCATGGCGCCCCAGTTGAAGTCCACGACCGCAATTTGGTCGTACTTCTCAAATGGGTAGGCAAGGCCGAAGGTCTTCTCGAAGTATTCAAAGCCTTGCTTGGTCAGATGGAAAATATCTTCTTGATCGACCTTGTCCGCCAATGATTTACGACAGTAAATGCCGAGCGGCACGGTCTTGCTTCCCTTGTATTCATCGTGAACATGGAAGTACGGACCAGCGATCAAACACATGATGTAGGTCGCGATGCGTG
Source organism: Candidatus Nanopelagicaceae bacterium (assembly GCA_036769465.1). Lineage (GTDB taxonomy): Bacteria > Actinomycetota > Actinomycetes > Nanopelagicales > Nanopelagicaceae > AAA044-D11. The sequence goes on along the minus strand of DAIPLA010000038.1, from coordinate 4,144 downwards.
GGGTAGGCGCGAAGTTCCATGTACGGGCGCCGTTTGATTCTTCGGACTTGGATACGACCGGGCCGTTGGAAATCGCTTCCCAATGCGCAGGCACGATTGCGGTCAGCGTGTAGGTGGCCTTCAGACTAGGTTGATCAAAGCAAGGAAACATCTTGCGCGTGTATGCGGTCTCGCCTTGTGAGTAGACGTAGACCTCGTTATCGGCTGGGTCGATCGATAGTTGCAAGCCTTCGCCGGTATCCGAGAAGGTATTTTCGATTTCAATGACTAATTCGTTCTCGACCGCGAGATTCTTGAGATAGATGGTCTCGCCATCAAAGTTTGAGGTATCGACCGGTGAACCGTTCAGGGTCGCAGAAATGACTTTATGTCCGACCGCATCGATGAAGGTGTCATAGCCAGGCTTGTTGCAGGAGAAGTGCGCGGTGGTCTTCGCGATGAAGTGCTTGTTGCCGTGCGTCAGGTCGAGTGTTACGTCATAGCTCGATACTGCGAGATGGTCGGCACGTTCTTTGGCTTCGGATCGAGAGATGTTTACGCCTGGCACGGTTGCTCCTCGTGGAATACTGGTTGCTTAAGATTGCTGGGATTCAGCGCTACAAGAGAGCTATTTAAGCAGAAATCGGGGGAGATGCCTTGGCGAACGAAGCAACGTACTCCAACCCCAACTTCAGCTCGACTGTGCAGCGGCCCACCAATCGCTCCTTCAAGTTGCGGGGAACGCGAATCACCGAGGCGCAGCAGAACGCAATAGATAAGTACTGGCCGGAGTACGGCATAAATGCCGAAACATTTATCAACCCCCGCGAGCTTTTCCCCAGCGTTGACCGAATAGTGATGGAGATCGGTACGGGTATGGGTGAGGCAACCGCGACGATGGCGGCGGCGGATCAGCGGACCGGATTTTTGGCGGTGGAATTGCATCGACCCGGCATCGGCGCGCTCTTGATTCGAATGAGCGAGATGAATATTCGCAACATCCGGATCGTCGAGGAAGACGCTCGAGTGTTGATGCGCGAATTTATGCCAGCTGAATCGGTCGATGCGGTGCACCTTTATTTTCCTGACCCATGGCCGAAGACCAAACACCACAAGCGCCGGATTGTTCAATCGGCATTCGTCGATGAGGTTGCAAAGGTGATCAAGCCTGGCGGTTATATCCATATCGCCACCGACTGGGAGCCATACGCGGAATGGATCAAAGAGTTATTCGACGCCAGTCCGGTATTTACGGGTGGGGCGGTTGTAAAACCAGATTATCGACCGCTTACTAAATTTGAGGATCAAGGTTTGCGCAAAGGACATGTCGTCAACGACATGATTTACAAGCGCGCTATGGATTGTTAGATCGAACCCTTGGTTTCGTAGTTGCCGATCATTCCGATTCGGCGCACGTGGCGCTCATCGTTGGAGAATGGCTCGGCGATAAAGGCGTCAACGATTTGAAGGCAGACTTCGGGACTATGCATCCGGCCACCGATAGCTACGACATTTGCGTTGTTATGTTGGCGGGCTAACTTCGCGGTTTCGATGCTCCACGCCAATGCGGCGCGGACACCCTTCACTTTGTTAGCGGCGATTTGTTCGCCATTGCCAGATCCACCGAGAACGATGCCGAGCGAGCCGGGTTCGGCTACGACAGCTTCGGCGGCAGGAATGCAAAAGACTGGATAGTCATCGAGCGGATCCACTGTGAATGGGCCATGGTCCTGCACCGTGTGACCGTTGGACTCGAGATGCTTGATGATCTCGTTCTTGAAATCAAGGCCGGCATGGTCGCTGCCGATATGGATTTTCATAGACCAATACTCTCACAAAGAAAAACGCCGCCAGATTTCTCTGACGGCGTTTCCCCCTCTAGGAAGGAACAAGCAGGTACTACGTGTGTTGCTGTGTTGGTATAGCAGTCCCGACTATGCCTTTGATGTGTGATACGCAGAGGTCTTAGCGGTTGGTGCAGGAGTTGCGCCAAGAGCTGGACGTGTTGGACGTACGTTGTTTACCTCGTTTGTATCGCGCTTGCTGACGAGTGCCTTCAGCGATGTTGCCTGTGCTGAAGTCAATGTGCCAGCGGTTACTTGAGCATCAATCTGCGCGTTGTCATAGTTGACGAGCGCGGTGATCAAGTCGGCTGGATTCTTGCCAGCAGCTGTTGCGAGCTGTGCCAAGGACTTACCGGCTTCCAGGGAAGTTTGTAGTGATGCTGATGTTGTGCCCAAGAATGAAGTGATCACTGATTGACGTGCAGCAGTATTCATTCCAAAGCCACCCATTCCACCGCGACCAAAGCCGCCGCCGAATCCACCAGGTCCACCGTTGCGACCAGGGAAGCCACCTTGCGCAGGTGCGCCGTTGATGGTGTTGGTGTCAGAGTGAGGCAACTTTGCACCAGCTGGAGGTGTTGGCTTTGCGGCCTTCACTGCAGCGGTGATTGCATCTGATTGTGCTTGTGTGATTGTTCCCGCGGTTACAAGCTTTGCGAGAACGGTTGCGAGTTCTGCATCAGGATTTGGACGCTGTCCATTTCCGAAACCGGGAGTTGCTGGGATCGTTGTTCCTGCAGCATGTGCTGATGCAACGGTGCCCAAGGAAAGTGCGCCAGCCAAAACGACGGCTGCTACTCGGTTGTGCTTCTTCATATTTCTCCTCTGTGGTTCACGCCCTCGACGTGAACCTTTGGTACTGCCGCCAGATGCCCTCACATCCGGATAGCTGTAATTAACTCTGTAATGCTGAGGAGGGTAGCGATTTAACCTGAAAACACCCTGAGAGTATTTGCGAACCGTACGCGTGTAGTTGGCGTCAGTGTGGCCATTTTGACCCAGGAATGGAAGAGCTGGCGCCCTTGTATATGTAGACGGTGAGGTGAAGGCTCGACGCAATTGTCTACGGTCCGTAGATGCCATGAACCATAAGCACCCCTGATTGGGGGCACTATGAAGCTCGGAGCCCAATTCTTTTTACAACAATTTCACTCAGTTACAACAGCGAAAAAAGTAGTTGCTTCTGCTTTGGTGTGTATTAGTTTCATGGTGATGCCGACATCTGTTGCGAGCGCCTCGGGTCGTTTATTAGCTGCGCCAATTAATACCGTTCTCAATGGAACTGGCGCGCCCGCTTCGACATTGGGAGCAAATGGCGATTTCTACATCGATAAAAAATCGTTCAATATTTATGGACCTAAGACGAATGGTCGATGGCCATTGCCGGTTTCTTTGAAAGGACCGGTCGGCACGATGGGTCCCATCGGTCTCTCTGGAAAAGTTGTTACAGCTTCCGGCGGAGTTGTCACTGGCGAACGCGGTGCGACTGGACCAAAGGGTGAAACTGGAACAGCAGGGCCTGCTGGATTAAATGGAACGAATGGATCAAACGGAGCGACCGGATTAACCGGCGCGACTGGACCCGCGGGTGCGAACGGATCATCCGGTGGCGGCTCAGCGGGACCTGCAGGCCCTGCGGGTTCAAATGGTGCGGCGGGAGCAACTGGAGCGACCGGTCCTGCGGGTGTGGTTGGAGCAACTGGCGCAGTTGGTGCAGTGGGAGCTCAAGGTCCACAGGGGTTGGTCGGCGCAACGGGTGCGACTGGAGCAACTGGTGCAAGTGGTAGCTCAAGTATCCAAGTTGATAATTTGGCTGCAGCTGGAGGTGGCACATGGACCATTTCAAGTTCATCGCCCGCAAAATCCGCAAGCGCGGCTTTTGGAAATTTGGCTATTAACTCAAGCTACGCCTTCACGATTTATTTAACGGATCGCTTGACTGGCTTGATTGATAACACAGCTGCGAGCAGCGCCGAAGTGACTGGAGATGTCTCAGACACTGTGCAATTTAATGCGCAATATTCGTATGCAAAGGTGTCATCACCGAGCTATTCGAATGTATTCACAATCTCTGAAGTTATAACCGGAACCGTCGTCACGGGGGCAACCCCTGCAACCAATCTGACGGTTGCATTTATCGACGGAACTGGCTGGTCAGGCTTTAATGCAAATGTGCTTTCGGGTCGGGCATATATTCAACAAGTGGGCTCAGTCTCATAAAAGCTTGGCCTGAAGAGATATAAAGAATGGAATGCATCCAGTGAATCTGGAGCGGGTGACCGGGATCGAACCGGCATGGCCAGCTTGGAAGGCTGGGGCTC
>DAIPLA010000037.1:5114-12342 GCA_036769465.1 Candidatus Nanopelagicaceae bacterium | reverse complement strand
AAGTGATGTTTTTACCTGGGACCAAGGGTGTGTTGCCGGCGCTCGCAGAAATGCGCGCCCAGAGCCACCACATTGCGATCGTGTTGGACGAATACGGCGGCACCGACGGCATCATCACCATGGAGGATTTGGTCGAACGTTTAATCGGCGAAATCCGCGATGAATACGATGGTGACGATGAAGAAGTCACCCCGCAGAGCACCAGCGGCGAGTTCGAAGTCGATGGATTAATTTCGCTGGAAGATCTGCTCGACGAAACTGGAATCGCAATCCCAGACGGCCCTTACGAAACCGTCGGCGGCTATGTCATGCACCAACTTGGCCGGATCCCGGAAGTCGGCGACCTGATCGAGACACCAGAATTCACTCTGAAGGTATTGGGAATGGAAGGTAAGCGGGCGGGTCAATTGTTAATTTCAAGGGCAGAACGGAAAGATACGCATCATGACGAGCTCTAAGACCGGCAAGAAGCGCGCCCTTTCTGGAATTCAGCCGACCCACGATTCATTCCATCTGGGTAATTTCTTAGGCGCGGTCAAACAGTGGGTCGAACTTCAAGAGACACATGACGCGTTCTACTGCGTCGTTGATCTACATGCCTTGACCTCGGAACCAAATCCCCAGGACCTTCGCAAACGCACGCTCGCATCTTTGGCACAACTCGTGGCGTTGGGTATCGACCCCACTAAGAGCACACTCTTCGTGCAATCGCACGTGACCGCGCATAACCAATTGGGATGGGTCATGGAATGCCTTACCGGAATTGGCGAAGCCGGCCGGATGACACAATTTAAAGATAAGTCGCAGAAAATGGGCGATGATCGCGTTGGCGTTGGAGTCTTTACGTATCCGATGTTGATGGCGGCCGACGTTCTTCTGTACCAGGCTGATCAAGTACCAGTCGGAGAAGATCAGCGTCAGCATTTAGAACTAACCCGCGACCTCTGTCAGCGTTTTAACTCGCGCTATGGCCAGACATTCACATTGCCCGAGCCATATATTCTTAAAGCTGGCGCAAAGATTTTTGATCTTCAAGATCCGACTTCTAAAATGAGTAAGTCCAGCGAATCACAATCCGGCGTTATCGAACTTCTTGATTCGCCTGATGTGAACCGCAAGAAAATAAAGTCTGCGATGACTGATACCGGACGCGAAATTAAATTTGATGAGAAAGAGAAGCCGGGAATCTCAAACCTTCTAACGATTTATTGCGCGCTCTCGGGCACAACCATTGCCGCCGCCGAAGCCGAGTTCGAGGGCAAGGGTTACGGTGACTTCAAGGGCGCCGTGGCGGATGTCGTTGTCGATTACTTGGCGCCAATCCGTGCCCGCACACTTGAACTACTTGAAGACCGATCACACCTTGAATCCATCATGCGCACCGGCGCCGAAAAGGCCGCCGCTGTGGCTGATCAAACGCTGAAGGCGACCTACGATGCGTTGGGTCTCATACCGCGTGCTTAACGCTCGTACGGCACTGATGGGATTTTTCTCATTGGCGCTCTTGCTCAACGTGCTGCCGGCGACCGTGGCACACGCGGATCCTTCTAGCATCCGAATCGCGATTGCGTATGACATTGGTGGTCGCGGCGATAACGGAATAAATGACGCGGTGGCATCTGGGATTGCGACCGCTATGAATAAATTTCAGCTTTCGACGCTCGCGATTCGTGAAGTAACAACCCTGGGCACCGAGAGCGACCGCGAAGATCGATTAACCTTTTTGGCTAACGCGGGCTATAACCTCATTATCGCTGTCGGCGCTGGATATGAGGCCGCGCTAAAAGTCGTCGCACCGACCTTTCCTTCTACTCAATTTGCGATTATCGGGTCATCAAATGTCCCACTAATCAATGTGACCAACATTGATTATTCAGAAGTGCAGGGCGCCTACCTCGCGGGAGTTGTCGCCGCTCGCCTAACAGGCAGTGGGAAAGTCGGCTTTGTGGCCGAATCCTCGGCTACGAATAGCGCCGATCTCAGAGCGTTTACCGCAGGCGCCACGACCATCTCGAAGAAGGTTGTTGTTTCACCAACGCTATTGACCGCGGCTGCGACCTCGGCGAGCGCAATTAAGCCATTGGTAACGCGCATGGTTCTCTCAAAGGTCGATGTGATTTATTCGTTGTGGAGCGTCAGCGGCGATGTATTAACCACGGTGCAATCGCTGAACACAGCGAAGCATCCGGTGCAATTGATTGGCGTATCGCCGGTTCAATACTTTCTTCACGCTCCCAATGCCCACACCGTTGTCGCTGCGGCTTTTAGTGAAGACTATTCACGCGCAACTATGGATCTGATATCAGCGGCGCTTCGCGGAAATACAATTTCGGATATTTTGGATGAGAGTGCGGGTGTTTATGGACACCGGTATTCGCTATCTGATGCAGGCATTGGCTTCTCGCTGTACTCGGCGAGCGCAAAGCGCGCGGCAGCCGCGATTGTGAGTGCTGAGTCACTTATACGCGCCGGTAAAGTGAAACTTTAAAGTCAGAGTCGAGAGTTTCGGGGGCTAGCCCTCCGCGCCGCGTCGCATGCCAAGGTGCGTTTTTAGCTATCTTTGGCCAAGGTTCAAATACTCGAACCCCTCATACCGAGGAACCTCAGGAGGAAACTTGAAGAAGACACTTAAGTTGTTCACAGTTGTTGCTGCAGCAGCAACATTGGTGGGCGTCGCAGTAGCTCCAGCATCACAGGCCGCTAAGCCTTCAGTCTGCTTGGCACTTGATACCGGCGGCATCGACGATCACTCATTCAACGCATCAGCATGGGCTGGCGCACAGGCTTCTAGCTCAGTCGCAGACGTTTCATACGTCGTTGCATCAGCTAGCAACCCAGATTACGCAGCAGAAGTTAAGTCACTCGTTGACAAGAAGTGCAACCTCATCATCGGCGTTGGATTCTTGATCACCGATGCAATCGATAAGGCTGCAGTTGCTAACCCAACAATCAAGTTCGCTCAGGTCGATGACCCAGGCTTGGTTAACGGCAAGGCCCTTCCAAACCTCAAGGGCTTGACCTTCGCAACCAACCAGTCAGCATTCTTGGCTGGCTACCTTGCAGCTGGTTACTCAACAACTGGCGTCGTCGCAACCTACGGCGGAATTAACATTCCACCAGTCTCGATCTACATGGACGGCTATGCCAAGGGTGTTGCTTACTACAACAAGATCAAGGGCAAGTCAGTCAAGGTTCTTGGTTGGGACACAGTCAAGCAAGACGGAACATTCGTCGGTGGCTTCTCTGACTCAGTTAAGGCTGCACAGATCTCAAAGAACTTCGAACAACAGGGCGCAGATGTAATCTTCCCAGTTGCCGGTGGACTTGAGTTCGCAACATCAGGTAACTCAGCTACTTCACACAAGTCAGTTGTTATCGGTGTTGACTCTGATATGTATGCACAGACCGCAAAGTCTTCAGAGCGTGTTGTTATCTTGAACTCTGCAACCAAGGGTGTTGGAGCATCGGTTAAGACCGTTATCTCTGACGTTGCTGGCGGCAAGTTCTCGAACACCGCTTACGTTGGCACACTTGCTAACGGTGGAACCGGCCTTGCCGGATACCACGACTTTGGTCGCAAGGTCTCAGCTTCACTTCAGGCTGAAATCAAGGCACTTGCAAAGAGCATTCAGGCTGGAAAAGTTTCTGTTGCCTAATCTCTAGATCAACCAAAAGAACCGAGAAGATTTATCTTCTCGGTTCTTTTTTTCTTCATTTAGGTTTAAGATAAGAAAAGATTTTTATCAAATGTGCCGCAAAGGAGCGCTGTGTCTCTCGAACTTCGTGGAATTACCAAGAGCTTCGGTGCGCTGGTTGCAAACGACAACATCGACCTTAAAGTAGAGACCGGCGAGATTCACGCCATTCTCGGTGAAAATGGCGCGGGTAAATCGACCCTCATGAATATCGTCTACGGTTTGGTTTCTCCCGATAAGGGCGAAATCCTTGTCGATGGCGAAGTTAAGTCGATTACCGAACCAAGCGATGCGCTCAACGCCGGTATCGGAATGGTTCACCAACACTTCATGCTCGTACCTGTCTTTACCGTCGCAGAGAACATCGTCTTGGGTCACGAGAAGAGCGGTCGGATTGGCCAGTTGCACCTCGAGGAGGCCAAGGCCGAGATCCGCCGGGTTTCGGATGAATTCAAATTCGATGTAGACCCTGATGCCATTATCGAAAATCTTCCGGTGGGCGTGCAACAACGCGTGGAGATTATTCGAGCCCTTATTTACGATGCACGAGTCTTAATCTTGGACGAGCCAACCGCCGTACTTACACCGCAAGAGACCGATGACTTGCTCAACATTATGCGCCAGCTCAAGGCCAAGGGCACGTCAATCATTTTTATCACGCATAAGTTGCGCGAAGTGAAAGCCGTCGCCGATCGAATCACGATTATTCGTCGAGGCAAGGTTGTCGGAACCGCCCAGCCTTCTTCCTCACAAGACGAGCTTGCTTCGCTCATGGTGGGACGTCCCGTTGATTTGAACCCAGATAAGGCCGCGCATTCGATTGGCGATGTGATTCTGTCGGTTAAGGACGTGACGATTAAAGATCTGACCGGACGAGCGCTCGTCAAGGATGTCAGCTTTGATGTCCGCGGGGGAGAAGTGCTTGCGATTGCTGGCGTGCAAGGAAATGGCCAATCTGAATTAGCTCGCTCGATGGTGAATCTCGAAGATCATATTGAGGGCAGCATCAAGCTGGAGAACGATGAAATCGTGGGTGAATCGGTGCGTCAATCGCTCCACCATGGAATTGCCTTTATTCCCGAATCGCGCGAGCTGGATGGGCTGATAGCGTCGATGTCGATTGCGGAGAATCTTGTTCTTGATCTGCATGATCTAGCTCCGTACGCACACGGTGTCCAAATGTCGCCCGCGGTGGTTGCCTCGGAGGCAGAGAAGAAGAGCGTGGAATTCGATATTCGATTGCAGTCCGTTCAGGACCCGGTCTCCTCGCTCTCTGGCGGCAATAAGCAGAAGGTTGTCCTCGCGCGCGAACTATCGCGCCCTGTTCGACTCGTGGTTGCCTCCCAGCCGACGCGTGGTTTGGATGTTGGCTCGATTGAATTTGTTCACGAGCGAATTTTGGCCGAACGCGACGCTGGCCGAGCTGTCCTTCTTTTTAGCACAGAGCTAGACGAAGTTCTTGCGCTCGCCGATCGCATCGCAGTGATGTACCGCGGCGAGATTCTGAAGATTGTTCCCGCAACCGTATCCGCTCAGGAATTGGGCCTACTCATGGCTGGAGTCGTCAATGCGTAAGCCGCAATTCTCGTCGCTTCGTGCGCTCAAGTTACCGGTCCTCGCATTTTTGCTCGCGATGTTTGCGGGCGCGCTACTTATTGCCTTCTCCGACACCGCATCGTTGAAGAAAATTGGCCATCCATGGCAATTTATTAAATCAGCGAGCGCTGCCGCAGGTCACGCTTACTTTGCGCTTTTCCAAGGCGCGATTTATGACCACGGTCTTGCAACGCCTCACAACCCATGGCTCGCTTTCTATCCTTTATCCGAGACGTTGGTTGCAGCAGCGCCACTAATCCTTGCCGGCTTATCTGTTGCTCTCGCATTCCGTGCGGGGCTCTTCAATATTGGTGCGCAAGGACAATTTATTTTCGGTTCGATCGCCGCTTCGTACATTGGATTCCACTTCCATCTGCCCATCGGGGTTCACGTCGTACTCGCGGTCCTTGCCGCCATTGTTGCTGGTGCTATCTGGGGCGGGTTGGTCGGACTTCTCAAGGCTCGCACTGGTGCGCACGAAGTCATTGTCACCATCATGCTCAACTACGTCGCGCTCTATTTCTTAATGTGGATCTTAAGCACAACCACTTTCTTGCGCCCCGGCCGTAAGGATCCAATTGCGCCCGATGTCGCGGATACAGCTCGTTTGCCGCACTTAGCCGGCCAGAACTTCCGCCTTAATCTTGGAATCTTTATCGCGCTCGCAGCCGCGGTATTTGTGTGGTGGCTATTGTCGCGAAGCACCTGGGGATTTCGATTCCGCGCGGTTGGTGCAAATACCGCTGCAGCAAAGACCGCAGGCATATCAGTTCCTTTTGTCATGACCGCAGCGATGGTTATTTCTGGCGCGCTTGCTGGTTTGGGTGGAGCCGTTCACGTTCTTGGTAGCGACTACTCGCTCACCTCGGGAAGTGCCGGAAACTTCGGCTTCGACGCTGTGACTGTGGCCTTGTTGGGTCGAGCACAACCGATGGGCACGGTTATCGCATCTATCCTCTTTGGAGCGCTCCGCGCCGGTGGTGGCACGATGCAGGCAAACACCACGACCCCGATTGATATCGTGCTGGTCATTCAAGCGCTGGTCGTCCTCTTTATCGCCGCACCATCTGTTGTTCGATTTGTCTTCCGATTGAAGAACGTCAAAACGGGTGGCGAATTGGTAGCGAAGGGATGGAACGGCTGATGAGCACTTCAACTATGGTGCTTTCCGCCACCGATCGCCGTCGCTTGCGGAGTATTTATGTGATGGGCGCGCTGGCCGCGGCTGCCACAATTCTTTTTGGAATCCTTCCTGGTTCGCACCAGAAAGTGACATATGGATTTGTTCTCGATAAGGAATGGGTCCTCGTTCACCAATGGGTCGTTGACGCGAAGAACGCATCGCTCGGCTTCGGATTGCTTGCACTCGTCGTTGCGGTTCTGGGCTACCTGCTCTTCCGCCGCGGAATCACGTCAAAAGCAATTGGCGCGGTCGCAAGCATCGGGATTCTGATGTCGTTCTTGTCGTGGGCCGCCGCCGGAAAGTTCATTCCTTTTACCGGACTGCTGCAAGGCGCGCTCTTTCTCTCGGTTCCGCTGATATTTGGATCCATGTCCGGCGTGCTGAGCGAACGCTCGGGCGTAGTAAATATCGCCATTGAGGGTCAACTTCTTGCTGGCGCATTTGCATCGGGAGTAGTTGCTTCGCTGACACACAGCACCGTCTGGGGCTTGCTCGCCGCTCCGCTCGCAGGATCGTTAATTTCATTATTGCTCGCGATCTTTGCGATTAATTTTGGCATCGATCAGATTATTTTGGGCTTCGTCCTTAACGTATTGGTCTATGGCATCACCGACTTCCTTTACAAGATGTTGTTGATTCCCTACCAAGAAACCTGGAACTCTGGCCCGACCTTGGCGCCGATCAAGATTCCGTTCCTGTGGAAAATTCCTGTCGTGGGCCCCATTCTTTTCGACCAGACGATCATCGTGTATCT
>DAIPLA010000037.1:0-5014 GCA_036769465.1 Candidatus Nanopelagicaceae bacterium | reverse complement strand
TTTGCGGACAACCTGCAGAGCGTTTTAGGAATCATTGGTACACCGATTCCATCAGAGTTCATGCTGATGGCGCCATACGTTGCGACCATCATTGCGGTGACTGGATTCATCGGACGGGTACGAGCTCCCGCGGCCGATGGTGCACCGTATAAGCGCGGTGAATCGCACTAATGTCCGCCATTGATTGGGATTCGCTACACACCCAAGCCAAAGAGATTATGACCAAGGCCTATGCGCCCTATTCCAAATTTCCCGTGGGTGTAGCGGCGTTGGTAAACGACGGTCGCGTTGTGACCGGATGCAACGTAGAAAATGCGAGCTATGGCCTTGGCTTGTGCGCTGAATGCGGCTTGGTTTCTAATCTGATTGCTACTGGCGGTGGGACGCTAGTCGCCGCGGTCTGCGTGGACGCCGACGGAAACTTCTTGTCACCGTGCGGGCGTTGCCGACAACTGCTCTTCGAACACGGTGGTGCTGCAATGCTCTTCATGACTCCTGATGGCCCTCGGCCGATCTCGGATCTCTTGCCGTGGGCATTTGGTCCAGAAGATTTGAAATAGGAATGGCCGAAGCATTTGCGGCCGTCGAAATAATTGCGGCAAAGCGGGATAAGGGTGAATTAACCGATCCCCAAATTGATTGGGTTATTGACGCTTACACGCGCGGAGCGGTTGCGGACGAACAGATGTCTGCGCTGTTGATGGCGATTTTGCTCAATGGAATGAATAGCCGAGAGATCTCTCGGTGGACCGACGCCATGATTCGTAGCGGCGAACGAATGGAATGGTCGGCAGTAAAGCGAACCACGGTCGATAAGCACTCGACCGGCGGTGTCGGCGACAAAATTACCTTGCCACTTGCTCCACTTGTCGCTGCTTGCGGCGGGGCTGTCCCGCAATTATCGGGACGAGGCTTGGGTCATACCGGTGGCACGCTCGACAAGCTGGAATCAATTCCTGGTTGGCGCGCTTCGCTCTCGAATGAAGAGATGCTCAAAGTTTTGCAGGATTGCGGCGCGGTTATTTGCGCTGCTGGTGCTGGACTAGCCCCTGCTGATAAGAAGTTATATGCGCTTCGAGATGTCACGGCCACCGTCGAAGCAATCCCATTGATTGCCTCTTCCATCATGAGCAAGAAAATTGCCGAAGGCACCAGCGCGCTTATTTTGGATGTAAAAACCGGCAACGGCGCATTTATGAGCGATCCGCTAAAGGCTAGGGAATTGGCGCAGGTGATGGTTGAACTCGGCGAGCGCGCTGGCGTGAAGACTCGTGCACTGATTACCGCCATGGACGTTCCTTTGGGATTGACCGCCGGTAACGCGTTAGAAGTACGCGAATCGGTCGAAGTCCTTGCTGGCGGCGGACCGTCAGATGTCGTGGAATTAACCGTACTTTTGGCGCGAGAGATGTTGGATGCGGGAAAGATCAAGCCGCTGATGGATCCCGCTGATGCACTTATGAATGGTGCAGCCATGGACCATTGGCGTCGAATGATCCTCGCGCAAGGCGGAGACCCTGATGCCGCTCTGCCAGTGGCGAAAGAGAAAATCGTCGTCAACGCCGAATCAAGCGGTGAAATTATTGAGATGAATGCGATGAAGGTTGGCGTATCGGCTTGGCGGCTTGGCGCAGGCCGCTCACGACAGGGCGAGAAGGTTCAAGCCGGTGCGGGAATCGAAATTCACGCAAAGCCGGGGCAAGAAATAAAAGCTGGTCAACCGTTGTTTACCCTGCATACCGACGAAGCGGCTAGATTTGAGCGCGCACTAGAAGTGCTGGATGGCGCGGTTCGAATCAGCAGTACTGGCGAGAAAGTCGAGCGCCTACCGCTGATACTTGAGAAGATAGAGAGATAAGAGAGTGTCACTCACTAAGAAGCCAACGCCCGATCAGGTTAAGCGCGTTCCGAAGGCGGTTATTCACGACCATCTCGATGGTGGATTGCGCCCAGAGACCCTCATCGAGATCGCGGAACAGATCGGCTACGACAAGCTTCCGACCCATGATCCAGTAAAGCTGGCGGATTGGTTTGAAGAGTCATGCAGTTCTGGCACGTTGGTCCGTTATCTAGAAACTTTTGATCACACCATCGCGGTGATGCAGACCGAAGAGAACATCATTCGTGTTGCTCGCGAGGCGGCCATTGATCTTGCGCGCGATAACGTGGTCTACGCCGAAGTGCGCGGCGCCCCGGAACTATTTACTCGGCAAGGTTTGACCCTCGATCAAGTCATTGAAGCGACGACCGAGGGATACCGTCAAGGAATGGCCGAAGCTAAGGCAGAAGGCAAAGCCATACGCGTGGAACAAATTCTCTGCGCGTTGCGTCAGAACAATGAAGCCGATGAAGTTGCGACCAAGGTAGTGAAGTATCGCGATCAACACGTGGTTGGTTTTGATATCGCGGGACCCGAAGATGGTTTTCCACCCACCTTGCAGCAAACCGCCTTTGATTATCTTCGCCAAGCAAATGCGCACTTCACGATCCACGCCGGCGAAGCGTATGGACTACCGTCTATCTGGCAGGCGATTCAGATGTGCGGTGCTGAACGACTGGGTCACGGTGTTCGAATCATGGACGATATCGATATGAGTGGCTCAGAGCCGAAGCTCGGATTATTGGCGTCGTATGTTCGCGATCGCCGCATCCCACTCGAGATCTGTCCAACCTCCAATCTCCAGACCGGAGCGGCTAAAAACTTTGCCTCGCATCCGATTGGCGCTTTGGAAAAACTTCGCTTCCGCGTCACCATCAATACCGATAATCGTTTGATGAGCCGAACCTCGATGAGCAATGAAATGCAGCAAGCGGTGGCCGCCTTTGACTGGACCTTCCAGGACCTTCAGCGCGTCACCATCAACGCCTTGAAGTCAGCCTTTATCCCCTTTGAAGAACGCTTGGCAATCATTGAAAAGATTGTGAAGCCCGCTTACGCCGAGATATCAGGAGAATAAATAATGTGCAGTCCGATTACATGTAAGAACTGCGGCAAGGTGACGTGGACCGGCTGCGGCGAGCATATTGAGCAAGCGCTGGCCGGATTCAATAAAGACCAGCTCTGCACCTGCGCTTCTCAATAAGAGCTTTAACGGGTAGAACTAAACCCCGATTGTCTGCCAGACCGTCTTGTGCTCCACAAAGGCGAGAATGCGATCCGGGCTCTTGACTGACTTGAAGGAGTGAATTCGCTTCAGGTTATCGGCTCCGGCAATCTTTAACTCCGTCAGCTGTTTGGATGAAAGTCCGCTTGCGTCAACGGCGTCAACATCCATATGGGAGCCCATCCAACCCACGAGTTCCGGCGTTTTCCCGGTCAGAATATTGATTACGCCCGCGGGCACATCGCTCGTAGCACAAACCTCGGCGAAGGTAATCGCAGTGAGAGGGAATTTTTCACTTGCGATCACCACTGCGGTGTTGCCACTCGCGATGATTGAGCCAACCGATGCAATCAGAGAAATCAATGAAGGCTTGCCTTCGATGAAGGCTCCCACAACGCCGATGGCTTCAGGGGTAGTGAAGTTATAGAACGAACCCGCGACCGGATTGTTGGCGCCCGATAGCGAACTAATCTTGTCGGTCCAACCCGCGTACCAAACCATCAGATCAATCGATTCTTCGACCTGTGCCAACGCTTGCTTGGTGGTGATTCCTTCTTGCGCCACGATTTCGTCGGCGAATTGCGAGGATCGTCCCTGCATGACTTCAGCGATCCGATACAGCACTTGGCCACGGTTATAGGCGGTCGCTTTGGACCACCCGCTGAACGCTGCTCGCGCGGCGACTACCGAATCACGCAAATCTTTGCGCGATGCCCAGCAAGGATTGGCGATGAACGCTCCCTTTGCGTCTTTGAGTTCATAGACGCGGCCAGATTCGCTGCGGGGGAATGCGCCGTTGATATAGAGCTTGTATGTCTTCATGACGTCGATGCGGTTCATTAGTTCTTGCCTCCCTTGAGGTAAGCGGCCAAGCCATGGCGACCGCCTTCGCGCCCCCAGCCCGATTCTTTGAAGCCACCGAAGGGGCTGGTCGGATCAAATTTATTAAATGTGTTAGTCCAGATGACACCGGCCCGTAATTTGCTCGCGGTCCAGAGGACCTTCGAGCCTTTCTCGCTCCAGACACCAGCGGACAATCCGTATGGAGTGTTGTTCGCCTTCTCGACCGCCTCTGCGGGGGTGCGGAATGTGAGAACTGATAGGACGGGCCCAAAGATTTCTTCCCGAGCAATTCGATGCGTCTGGGAGACGCCGGTAAATATTGTGGGGGCGTACCAGTACCCCTTCGACGGTAAATCACAGGGGGCGCTCCAGCGTTCTGCGCCTTCGGCGTCACCGGTATTCGTCAGCTCGGTGATGCGCGCCAATTGTTCTGCGCTGTTGATCGCGCCCAAATCCGTGTTCTTATCGAGCGGATTGCCGACTCGGATCAACGCCATCCGTCGCTTCAGCTTTTCAATAACTTCATCCTGGACATTTTCTTGCACAAGCAAGCGCGATCCAGCGCAGCAGACATGACCTTGATTAAAGAAGATTCCATTGACGATTCCTTCGACCGCTTCATCGATCGCGGCATCGTCATAAACAATATTTGCGGCTTTTCCACCGAGTTCGAGGGTGACGCTCTTCTTGGTATCCGCTACTGCCCGTGCGATTGCTTTTCCGACCGCGGTCGATCCAGTAAACGCGATTTTGTCAACGTCTGGGTGGTTAACCAAGTAGGACCCAGTCACACCATCACCAGTAACAATATTTACGACGCCAGCGGGGAGCCCCGCTTGTTGGCAGACCTCGGCAAAGAGGAGCGCGGTCAGTGGCGTTGTTTCTGCTGGCTTAAGGACAACCGTGTTGCCGGCGGCAAGCGCGGGCGCGACCTTCCACGCGAGCATTAAGAGCGGGAAATTCCAAGGAATTATTTGGCCGACGACGCCGTGCGGCTTGGCGTTGGCACCCAATCCGGCGTAGTCGAGCTTGTCGGCCCAGCCGGCGTGATAAAAAAAGTGTGCTGC
>DAIPLA010000036.1:9028-12572 GCA_036769465.1 Candidatus Nanopelagicaceae bacterium | reverse complement strand
TTAGCCCAATAGCCACAACACAGAAGTTGACCCGGGTTTCTGCTAACTGCACAACAGCAAACGCTGTTTACACCAAGGCGGCGAAGCAACAGCAGACATTGGTGGATGCCGAGACTTTCGCGCTGACCAAGTTGCAGAACGTTGTGAATAGCTTCCAGACCTCGGTCGCGGATTGGCAGAAGCTGATTGATGCAGATAAGAAGGCAATCTCTGATATCCAAGCAAAGAACGCGAAGGCCGACGTTTCTAAGTACACCAACCAGATGGCTGCTGCGCAGATTCGTTTGGACAACGCAACCAAGCAGGTCGCGTCATGGACAACTCAGATGAACTCCACCAAGGCGACCCAAGACACTCTCTTGGCGCAGGGTGCAGATAACGTCAAGCAGGCCAAGGGCGACATGACTCAGATTTGTAAGTCAGGTCTCTAATCTCATTAAGTAAATGATTTAACCGATACCCAGTTACCCAATGATCGCCGTTGTGGCGGTTGCGGTAACTGGGTATTTCATTAGCGCCGAACGCGCTGGGCCAGCAATCAAGTGGCCATCAATTCCAAATTGCGATCCGTGCAATGGGCAGACCCATTCATTTCCTTGTTGCGCAACGGTCGCACCTTGATGAGTGCAGCTGAGGCTGATCGCAGACAACCCCTTAACGCCAGCCTTGGTGCGAACCAACGCAACCGATGAGCCGTCGCTTAGTGGAATCTGCAGAACTCCACCCACCTTCGCCAAAACTGGATTGAGCTTCAGGTTCACTTGAATCTTGCCGGGCGATGGCTGCGTGACACCTTTCATCGCAGCGTTCGCGCTCTCGGTGAGCGCAGCAGTCGTTAATCCAACCGATAACGCGGCTATGCCACAGAGGACTCCACGTCGCGAGATCTGTGTATCTCCAAGTATTAGTGGTGCATTAGCCATTACGTTCTCCTCAATAGTGACCTAGGCTCGCTAGATGTCCGCAGCGAATATGCCCAAAACTTACAGCATCGCTCGTTTTGCGGCACCCGCGCTTTTGATTATTCATCTGGGAATTCGCTTAGCATCCGCGACCCCAAACCCATTTGCAGACCTCTTTCTCTTCAATCTCATTGGTCTATCCGCTGCGGCCACCGCCTATGTAGCGCCGCTCTTTAACGATCGCTTCGCTCGCTTCGCAATCGCGGCCGCGATCGCGTTGTGGACGTTGGGTTCCACCTTTTCTAGCTGGGATTCATTCAACTCCTTCCAAATCTGGTCGCCGACTATCGATATTTGCTATTCACTTTTTTATCCGACCGCGCTCTTCGGAATGATTCGAGTGCTGACGACCAAGCGTCGTGTTACGCCGGTTGAACTCTTAGATATCGCCATTATTACTTTAGGGCTCTCGTCCGTAATCGCGAGCATCGCCTTAAAGCCCGCCTTGATTCAATTCGATGGCTCTGCCTTCTCGGTTTTTCTCTCCATTATTTATCCGGCCGGTGATGTCATGTTGTTGGCGATGTGTGGCGCCATCGTCTTCATGAATCGAAGAGCGAGTCGTAACGCCATCTTCATGCTGGGCGTCACCGCCTTCGCGATCACAGATTTCTATTTTCTTTGGATTTCCGCCACCAGCGGTTACGTCTTCGGCTCGATTTCGGATGACGGATGGATGCTTGGACTGGTTCTCATGTCTCAGTCGCTTTGGCTGCGCGGAAACGAATCAAAGAGCATCGAGCGACTCAATTCGGTCGCCACGACGCTTGCGTTAATTTTGAGTTCAACCATCTTGGCTTTCGCAGCCCTTCGCCCCGGATATTTCCCAAAATTTGCGCTGATACCCGCCTTCGCAACCGTGACCTTCTCGTTCATTCGAATGGCGATTGCGCTCCATGATGCGCGATCCAGCTTCACGGAGCGAGAGCTTGCGCGGACCGATGAACTCACTGGATTGCCGAACCGCCGTCGCTTCCTCGCCGAATTGGCGACCTTGACCCAACGCTCTGGCTCACTCTTGTTGTTGGATCTCAATGGCTTCAAGGCGATTAACGACAATCATGGACACGCGGTCGGAGACCAATTGCTTCAAACAATTGCCACTCGATTCACTCGTGCTGCCGGAGAATCAACAATGGTCGCTCGGTTGGGCGGCGATGAGTTTGGGCTCATTACGTATGGGTCCGAACGCGAAGCAACCGAAATCGCGCAGGCATTACACGCGGCTCTCTCTTACCCCGTATCGCTCTCGTCCGTGATTGTGGATGTTGGAGTCTCTATCGGTCACGCACTGTGGGACGGCGATGCTACACATCTGATCAGCAAAGAAGATTTACTTCGTCGAGCGGATTCGGCCATGTATGAAGCAAAGCGCAGCGGCAAAGGCACCGTGCAATGGGCGGTTACTTCTTAATTTCTGCCAATCGCTCCAGCGCTTCAATGCGTTCGACCGCATGATCCACGATTCGGTCGACGTATCCCTGAGAATAACCGTCGAGATCGTTCCATGGTTCGTGAATTCCTGGCGCGCTCATATGCGCTAACTCCGGAACGTACTTCCGAATGTAATCACCGTTTTCATCGAACCGTTTGCCTTGTTCGATCGGATTAAATACTCGGTAATAGGGGGAAGCGTCGGTTCCGCACCCTGCAGTCCATTGCCATCCGTGCGAATTCGACGCAACATCAAAGTCGACCAAGTGCTCCATAAAAAAATCTGCGCCGTGTTGCCATTCGATATGCAGATCCTTCACCAGAAAAGAAGCCACCACCATACGTGTGCGATTGTGCATCCATCCCTCGGTCACGAGTTGTCGCATCGCAGCGTCAACAAACGGGTAACCGGTTTTTCCTTCGCACCATGCAGTAAATGCGGCGCCCGGTTCTTCGTAGCGCATCTCTTTCATGGCCGGGTTGTAATACTCGTTTACGGTATGCGGATTATGGAAGAGAACATCGCCGTAAAACTCTCGCCAGGCGAGCTCCTTGCGATAGGTGTCATGCGCTTTGCTCTCACCGAGCTCTGCCAAAAGAGTGCGGGGATGAATCTCGCCCCATTTCAAGTGCGCGCTTAATTTGCTGGTGCCATCGACGCCGGCGTTATTCCGTTGCTCGTCGTACTGGGCCAATGCGCCATCGCGAAAGTGTTTCCAGCGTTTATGTGCAGCGGCCTCGCCCGCCTCGAAAATATGAGTTCCTTCGGGCTCTACCCAATCTGGGAAGTTTCGATCCGATTCGCCTGGCGTAGAGCAGAGAATTTTCTTTGGCGTGGGTGCTGGCGCGCGCCAACCGTGCGCAAGCCATGCCTTATAGAAAGGCGTGTAGACGCGATACGGCGTGTCATCGCTTGGCTTACGAACGCGACCTGGTGCAACCGCGTACGGGCTGCCGTTCTCGATCAGATTAATTCCTGCGTCTCGGACGCGTTGATCGCGAGCCGCGCCATACGGTTCGTATTCTTTTGAGATGTGAACTTCGGTGGCGCCATATCGCGCCATTAACTCTTTGAGAATCTCAACCTGATCGCCGCGATAGACGTGCAGGTTATTTCCCAGAGATTTATCGAGCGCCTTGATGGAGTT
>DAIPLA010000036.1:5053-8928 GCA_036769465.1 Candidatus Nanopelagicaceae bacterium | reverse complement strand
GAGAAATGGCTAGTTATGAAGCGCGTGAACGCGCTCGTCCCAGCCCTGAACATCTTGTGGCTTGCGAGGGCCGTGTCCGATGTATCGAGCGGATGGACGAATGATGCGACCGGCGCGCTTCTGCTCCAGGATGTGCGCTGACCAGCCCGCGGTGCGAGCACAGGTGAACATCGATGTGAAGAGATGCGCTGGTACTTCGGCGTAATCCAGGACGATAGCCGCCCAAAATTCGACGTTGGTTTCTAGGACGCGATCTGGATAGCGCTCGTGCAATTCTGCAAGCGCCGCCTTCTCGAGTTCAACCGCTACTTCGTAACGAGGAGCTCCGAGTTCTTTCGCGATCCGACGCAAGGTACGTGCGCGTGGGTCTTCGGCGCGATAGACGCGGTGACCGAATCCCATCAAGCGTTCGCCACGATCCATGATTCCCTTAACGTATGCCGCCGCATTGCCGGACTTTTCTACGTCTTCAATCATTCCGAGTACACGCGAAGGTGCACCACCGTGCAACGGGCCAGACATTGCGCCAATTGCACCTGAAATAGATGCAGCAACATCTGCGCCGGTGGAAGCAATAACTCGACCGGTAAATGTTGAAGCGTTCATGCCGTGCTCGGCCGCGGATACAAAATAGGCATCCACTGCGCGAACATGCTTTGGATCAGGCTCGCCACGCCAGCGAATCATCATTCGCTCAACGATTGTTTCGGCCTTATCAATCTCTGATTGTGGAACAGCTGGTGCGGTACCGCGCGCTGATTGCGCAACGTATGAGAGCACCATGACAGAAACGCGAGCTAATTGATTGCGCGCTTCCTCATCTGAAATATCGAGAAGTGGCTTGAGACCCCAGACCGGTGCGAGCATCGCGGTTGCGGCTTGGACATCGACGCGGACATCGCCCGAGTGGACTGGGATAGGGAACGGTTCTGCTGGTGGAAGACCTGGGTTGAATTCATCGTCAACCAATAAGCCCCAGACATTTCCAAAGGAGACTCTGCCAACGAGATCTTCGATATCGACACCGCGATAGCGAAGCGCGCTACCTTCTTTATCCGGTTCGGCAATCGTCGATTCAAATGCGATTACGCCTTCAAGACCAGGCTTGAAATCATCGGACACGGTGGACTCCCCATCTCGTACGGCTCAAGTTCGACTCAATAACGGTTGGAATTTCTTGCCGTTATTCTCCACCTCAGGAGCGACCGCGACAAATAGGTAAAAGTGACGTTAGATACACCTATGAGCGGAGACCAGCCCCCAGCATCACCATTAACTCGGGATGCTATCCGCGCCATGCGGCGCTCTTACGGCGAAGCCGGCCTGGTCGAATCGGCCGCCCCCGCCAACCCAGTCGAACTCTTTCACGAGTGGCTTGCGGCAGCGGCGACCAATGAATTTATTGTCGAAGCAAATGCCATGGTGCTCGGAACGGTTGCACACAATCAACCCTCGTCCCGAACCGTTCTATTAAAAGATATGACCGAGGCAGGATTTACCTTCTTCACAAATTACGAATCACGCAAGGCGAATGAGATTTCCGCAAACCCACTCGTCTCACTTCTGTTTCCTTGGTACGCCATGGAGCGACAAGTGTTGGTCGCTGGTCGAGCCGAGAAAATAAGTGAGCACGATAGCGACGCCTACTTTGCGTCTCGACCATGGGGCAGCCAGATCGGTGCGTGGGCAAGCAATCAATCGACCGAGCTTGACGGTCGCGCTGCACTCGAAGCTCGATACGCAGAATTCGCTGCCAAATATCCCGAGGGTTCTTCCGTCCCTCGACCACCGTACTGGGGTGGATATCTCGTAGTCCCGACTCGGATTGAATTCTGGCAGGGCCGGTATTCCCGCCTTCATGATCGGCTCAGCTATGAGCGAGATAACCCCAATAACCCGTGGAAGCGAGTTCGTCTCAACCCCTAAACTCCGTGCATGAGCGATATCAAGATTCCCGCGAACCTTCTCCCCAAAGATGGCCGATTCGGTTCTGGTCCATCAAAGATTCGACCTGAAGCAATCAGCGCACTCGCCGCTGCTGGTTCATCGATTATGGGAACCTCGCATCGCCAGAAGCCAGTCAAGAACGTGGTCAATCGAGTTCGCACTGGTTTAACTCAACTATTTAATCTGCCAGAGGGATACGAAGTCGTTCTCGGTAATGGTGGATCGACTGCGTTCTGGGATATCGCAACCTTCAATCTCATCGAAAAGAAATCGCAGCACCTTGTCTTTGGCGAGTTCTCATCAAAGTTCGCGGCCGCCGCAAAAGAAGCGCCGTTCTTGGACGAGCCTTCGGTCATTAAAGTCGAACCGGGTTCGCATCCAGTCGCGCAAGCCGAAGCCGGCGTGGATGTGTACGCGCTGACCCATAACGAAACCAGCACAGGTGTCGCGATGCCGATTACTCGTCCAGCCGGAACCGATGGTGCGCTCGTAGTCGTCGATGCCACCAGCGCCGCTGGCGGATTAGACGTCGATATCTCTCAGACCGACGTCTATTACTTTGCACCACAAAAGTCTTTCGCTTCGGATGGCGGATTATGGATTGCCATCATGAGCCCAGCCGCTATCGCACGCGTAGAAAAAATAAAGGCAAGCGGACGTTGGATTCCTGCCTTTCTTGATCTTTCAATCGCGATCGAGAACAGTCGATTGGATCAGACATACAACACTCCTGCGGTTGCAACGTTGATCCTCTTGGCCGAACAAATCGAATGGATGAACGCGGGTGGTGGATTAAAGTTTTCATCGGGCCGCTCCGCCGAATCATCCGGAAAGATTTATTCCTGGGCCGAGAAGAACCCGATCACCACGCCATTCGTAGAAAATCCTGCAATGCGCTCGAAGGTCGTGGCCACCATCAACTTTGACGATTCAGTCGACGCGCTTGAAGTCGCAAAGATTCTGCGCGCTAACGGCATCGTGGATACCGATCCTTATCGCAAGCTTGGCAAGAACCAGCTCCGGTTAGCGGTCTTTCCGGCGGTCGACCCATCCGATGTAGACGCGCTGCTCGCTTCGATTGATTACGTCGTGGCGGAACTCAAAAAGTAATGAGTTACAAGGTTCGTCGAATCGTTACGCTGGCGGTACTAATCGGCGTTGTTGTTCTCATCGCGCTCGCGAAACGATAAAACGTCTTCAACTAAAACGCTGGCTGGCGCTTTGAGTCGCGCCCGCATCAAGTAAAACGTTACGGCTGTTGCGAGCACAACTATGCCTCCGCAGATAGCAACCGTCTGACGTACGCCGAGCGCGGTGCTCATCCAACCAATCAGCGGTGATCCAACCGGCGTTCCGCCCATAAAAATCATCAGATAAATACCCATCACGCGACCCCGGATATTCGGATCGGAATGCGTCTGTACATAAGAGTTTGCTGAAATCATTGTGGTGAGTGCGGCGCATCCAACGAAGGGAAGCATCACCGCGTAAATCGCATACGACGGGGCCAGCGCCAGAATTGCCACGCCACTTCCGAAGAGAGCGGCACCAGTCATGATGAATTTTGGACGGCGACCCTTGTCCAACCGTGCTGAAATCAACGCGCCAGAGAGCGATCCGATGGCAATGATGCTTCCTAATCCGCCATACGAAGCCGCGCCTTTGTGAAATATCTGGGTCGCGACAAGGGCGTTAAAGATCTGAAAATTAAGCCCGAAAGTGGCCGCGAAAAAGACCGTGGTCATTACGGCGATTAGGTCCGGTCGAGCTCGCACGTATCGGAGCGCTTCTGAAACCTTTGCCGTCGCCGGAGGAGTATCTGACTTATGAAGCTCTTCATCGCGAATGAAATAAAGCGCGAGCATTACAAACAAGTAAGAAGCCGCGTTGATCATGAACGATGGACCGGTTCCAAACCATGCAATCAG
>DAIPLA010000036.1:3496-4953 GCA_036769465.1 Candidatus Nanopelagicaceae bacterium | reverse complement strand
CCAATATTGGAGAGCGCATTGGCTGGATAAAGGATTCGGAAGTTACGATGTCTAAAAGACCTCAACGAACCTTCGGGGTTAACCACCCGTTTACCTTATCGGGCCTTCCTGAGTATGCTCGACGTCATGAGATCAGCTTTATTCGTGATTGTGACCGGCACCATGCTCTGGCTCATCGCAACCATTGTGGCGATCGCGATTGGTGCGAGTTCGCACACCGTTGCAATTTGTTCAGTCGGAGTAGCGCTCGGATTGCTCGGAATTCGTTACACCGGAAAGCGAACTTTCCAGAAGTAAAAAAGTAAGTACTAGCCCTCGATCTGGCTAGCGATACCGCGCAACACCTTTGCAAGCCGCTCTGCATCAGGGCCTTGTGGATGGCGGCCATGGCGAATTCCATTACCAACCTTGTCCAAGATCTTGATGGTGTCTTCGATCATGGTTGCAAGGTCATCGGAATTGATTCGTGAATTTGCAACAACAGATGCTGGCTCATCAATGATGTGAATGGAAAGAGCCTGTGGACCCTTGCGTCCTTCTGCGACGCTGAACTCCAACTTGGTGCCCGGCTTAACCGTTGCTACGCCAGCAGGAAGAACGCTGGAAGGGAAATACACATCTTCGCCCTCGTCAGAGGAGATAAAACCAAAACCTTTTTCGAGGCTGTACCACTTCACTCGACCGACTGGCATGGTGAACTCCTTTATAACTCAGTGCTTCTTAGATGCTGCAGAGGGGATCTGCAAGAGGGTTAGTTTAACTGATGTGCGCGAACGGCGCTAAGGCGTAACGAGCGCCTCGGAGTGCGCTCCGCAGCCGTGATCGACCGAAACCACGCGGGCATCCTCAGGCGAGAGCACATTGGCGCATACGCCAAAGGCTGAGCGAAGCGAGCCTGAGATCGGAATAAAGAAACCGCATGACTGGCACGGTTTTGGTGCCTGTCGCGCCATTGGCGAATTCGGACCACGGTCGCCGTCATACCAACGCTTGCTCGCAAGATCGCGGCCAACGATGGAAAGCACGCGGGCCCGACCTAAACCAAATTCAAAGAGTTGTGTCGCATCTAGTTCTTCATCGCCAGGAAGCGCGGCATAACCAGGAACCAATCGTTCATCGGTAGCCGATGTCGGAATGATGTCGCCCGGGCCAACGTCGCCAGGTTGAAGACGTTCGGCGTACGGAATCCATTCCGGCGCAACAAGCGCTTGATCGCCAGGGAAGAGAACCACATCGCAGATAGTTGGCGCGGCATCGTCGGCGACTTGTGCGACCGTAACCGCCCAACGCCATCCGACATATCCCGGTACGTTCGCTTCAAAAGAATAGGTAATAACGCGAGCTTCTTCTACGCCATCGGCGGAACCTTGATCGCTTTCTACCGCGAGCAATCCGCCGACGAACTTCTCGTCGTGCGAATCTTCGATCGCGGCAGCGCGCGCAATATCCGCGGCGTT
>DAIPLA010000036.1:0-3396 GCA_036769465.1 Candidatus Nanopelagicaceae bacterium | reverse complement strand
TACTGTAAAGCAGAAAGCCCCCGAGAAGAATTCGGGGGCTTTCTTACGCATATCTGACTTAATTAAAAGTCCATATCTCCGCCGCCTTGTGGAGCAACCGCGGCCTTTGGCTCTGGCTTATCCGTGATGACGGCTTCGGTGGTCAAGAAGAGCGCAGCGATAGATGCGGCGTTTGCAAGTGCCGAACGCGTTACCTTCGCAGGATCGATGATGCCCGCCTTGATCATGTCGACGTATTCACCAGTCGCGGCGTTCAATCCGAAACCAGCTTCAAGGTGACGCACCTTCTCAACAACAACTCCGCCTTCGAGGCCGGCGTTCATTGCAATCTGCTTCAACGGTGCTTCGATTGCTGCTTCAACAATCTTTGCACCAGTTGCCTCGTCGCCAGTCAATGACAACTTGGTGAAGGCGACCTTGCCAGCCTGCAAGAGTGCAACGCCACCACCGGCGACGATGCCTTCTTCAACAGCTGCTTTAGCGTTGCGCACTGCATCTTCAATGCGGTGCTTGCGCTCCTTCAATTCAACCTCGGTCGCTGCGCCAGCCTTGATAACGGCTACGCCGCCAGCAAGCTTTGCCAAACGCTCCTGCAACTTCTCGCGGTCATAATCTGAATCGCTCTTCTCGATCTCGGCGCGAATTTGGTTAACGCGACCCTTGATCTGTTCTGCATCGCCCGCACCTTCGACGATGGTTGTTTCTTCCTTAGCGATAACGACCTTGCGAGCGCGGCCCAAGAGATCCATGGTTGTGGCCTCAAGCTTGAGACCGACTTCCTCGGAGATCACGGTTGCGCCGGTCAAGATTGCGATGTCTTGCAACATTGCCTTGCGACGATCACCGAATCCGGGCGCCTTTACAGCGGCAGAACGGAAGGTTCCGCGAATCTTATTGACGACGAGAGTCGCGAGCGCCTCGCCCTCGACATCTTCAGCGATGATGACAAGCGGCTTGCCAGATTGCATGACCTTCTCAAGAATCGGCAACATATCCTTGATATTCGCGATCTTTGAGTTAGCGATCAAAATGTAAGGATCTTCGAGCACCGCTTCCATGCGATCAGAATCGGTGGTGAAGTATGGCGAGATGTAACCCTTATCGAAGCGCATACCTTCGGTGAGCTCGAGCTCGAGACCGAATGTGTTGCTCTCTTCGACGGTGATAACGCCTTCCTTACCGACCTTGTCCATCGCCTCAGCGATCATCTCGCCAATCGTGGTGTCTGCGGCTGAAATAGAGGCGGTCGCAGAAATCTGTTCCTTGGTATCAACGGTCTTTGACATTGCAGAGAGCTCGGCTGAAATGGCGTCGACCGCCTTCTCGATACCGCGCTTTAGCGCCATTGGGTTCGAGCCAGCTGCGACGTTACGCAGACCTTCGCGAACGAGGGCTTGTGCCAAGACAGTTGCGGTGGTTGTTCCGTCACCGGCGACGTCGTCGGTCTTCTTTGCTACTTCTTTTACGAGGTCGGCGCCGATCTTCTCCCATGGATCATCCAACTCAATTTCCTTGGCGATCGATACACCGTCGTTGGTGATGGTGGGCGCGCCCCACTTCTTCTCTAATACAACGTTACGTCCGCGAGGTCCGAGGGTTACCTTGACCGCATCAGCGAGCGTATTCATTCCGCGCTCAAGCCCGCGGCGAGCTTCTTCGTTAAAGGCAATCATCTTTGCCATAGCTAATAGTCTCCTTCAAGATTTCCGGAATTGTCACTCTCACGGGGAGAGTGCTAACGCCAAATCTAGAGCAGGCGGGCAGAGCCGTCAAAAGGAACGGGGCTGGTAAAGGTTGGGACTAGTTAGAGCGGGCGGCGGTGCGAGCCTCGCGCAGACGGCGAAGGCGCTTAACCAGCATCGGGGAAGCGGCCAAGGCATCCTCACGGTCAATCAGGTTATTCAGTAGTTGGTAATAGGCCGGCGGGGCCATGTCGAAGAGCTCTTTAATCGCGCTCTCTTTGGCGCCGGCATAACGCCACCATTGGCGTTCGAAATCAAGAATGCGAACCTCAAGCTCGGTCAGGGCAGGCGCCGAGTCCGTAGCGGAGAGTGCGAGGTTGAAATCCATACCGAGAGCATACTTATTTTGAGGCTACAAAGTGTTAAGAATCGCCTCGAGATCTTCAATTTTTGTCCAAGGATTCACAATCGCAAATCTCAGTATTGGCTGGCCGTGGTGGGCCGATGGTGTAACGAAACCAATCTGATCCGCAAGAAGTTGGTCCGACCATTTTTGATAATGGTCGGCGTTCCAGCCATCACGAGTGAAAGCCACGACCGATAATTCCGGATCGCGCAACAAAGTTAATCGCGGGTGGCGTCGAATTAATTCGGCCGCTTCTTGTGCAATCCGTAGCGTCTGCTCCATTGCTTCGGTGTATTCATCGGTGCCATACGCAGCCAACGAAAACCAGAACGGTAAACCGCGCGCACGACGTGTCAGGTGAATCGCGTAATCCGACGGATTCCATTCGTTGTCGTCTTCCAACGTGTCGAGGTAGGCCGCCTTTTGAAGGTGCGCCTTTTTCGCGATTTCTGGATTCCGGTAAATCAGCGCGCACGCGTCGAACGGAGCGAATAACCATTTGTGCGGATCAACAATTAATGAATCGGCTAATTCGACGCCATCGAACAATGGCCGCACCGATGGCGCGCACAACGCAGCTAGCCCATATGCGCCATCAACATGGAACCAAATGTCGCGCTCTTTGGCGACCGGTCCGATGCTGATCAAGTCATCGATGATGCCAAGGTTGGTAGTGCCCGCAGTGGCCACAATCGCGAAGACGCGATGCGTCGGATGTGCTACGTGATACGCGTCGATCTCTCGCGCTAGATCCGTGCCTTGTAACGAACCATCTTCATCGGGCTTCACAAATAACGTCAGAACGTCCATGACTTCGGCCGCGCTCTTGATAGACGAATGAGCTTCTGAGCTGGCTGCAATCACCCAACGAGTTACATCTGGGTACTTTTCGCGCGCATGTGCACGAGCTGCAACAAGCGCGGATAAATTTCCAATGGTTCCACCTTGAACAAAGACGCCACCGGCGGTCTGTGGCAAGCCCGCCAAATCCGAAATCCACCGAAGCGCTTGATTCTCGGCAAAAACTGCGCCAGCGCCTTCCAACCATGATCCGCCGTAAAGAGCGCTCGCGCCAACAACGAGATCAAAGAGGTTGGCGTACTCGGTTGGTGCCGATGGAATGAATGCGAGATAACGCGGATGATCCGTGGAAATACATGCCGGTGCTAGTACGTCTTTAAATAGTTCGAGCGTTTTATGTCCGCCTAAGCCCTCAGCAGTAATGGTGTTGCCAGCCAGTTCTAGAAGTTCTTCCGGCGATTTAGGTCCGTCTAGTGGCGGATCCGTGCGCAGCCGAATCAAGCTGTA
>DAIPLA010000093.1:0-2432 GCA_036769465.1 Candidatus Nanopelagicaceae bacterium | reverse complement strand
CACGCCCCCGTAGCTCAGGGGATAGAGCACCGCCCTCCGGAGGCGGGTGCGCAGGTTCGAATCCTGCCGGGGGCACCAGATTCGCTTCGCAACCAGAATTTCACGACTAACTATTAGCTATCTCTCACTTAATCTCCTCGAATGTTTGAAAATATCCTTGTTATATCAAGTGATTCGCGGGAGAATAATCCTTGTAAGCGGCTCATTACGCCCTTTACT
This sequence comes from Candidatus Nanopelagicaceae bacterium, assembly GCA_036769465.1. GTDB lineage: Bacteria > Actinomycetota > Actinomycetes > Nanopelagicales > Nanopelagicaceae > AAA044-D11. The sequence continues at coordinate 2,213 of DAIPLA010000093.1, read as the reverse complement.
TCCCCGTTTTACTCTTAAAGGAGCAGGTAGACGCATGGATTGGCGCCACGAAGCAGCTTGTAAGGACGAAGATCCCGAGCTCTTCTTTCCTGTCGGAAATACCGGTCCCGCGTTGGCTCAGATCGAAGATGCCAAAAAAGTCTGTAATCGCTGCCCCGTAAAAGAGCCTTGCCTCGCTTGGGCGCTGGAGAGCGGACAGGATGCCGGTGTCTGGGGCGGACTTTCTGAAGATGAGCGTCGCGCTCTGAAGCGCCGTGCGGCTCGAAATCGCGCTCGTATGCTGGAGAGCCAGAACCAGTTCTAGTTAAGAACCCTAAAAACTAAGTACCGCTTCGGTCAATTCATTATTTCGGCTCAATGAGATGCTTCCCTTGAGCTCATTTTCGGTCAGAGTCTTCACGATCTGAAGCCCAAGATTAGACGAGGTCTCCCAGTTAAAGTCCTGGGGCAGACCCACGCCGTTATCGCTGACCACAACCTGACAATGACGGGCATCTCGCTCTACACGAACGCGTAACTCATCGCCGACATCTCCCAGACCATGTTCTAGTGCATTGTGAATCAACTCGGTAATGACCAACGACAACGGGGTTGCAACCAGTGGGTCGAAGGTTCCAAAAGCGCCATCGATGCTGACCTTGATAGGGCGCGGGCTGAGTTCAACCGCATTCGTGACGATTCGGTTAAATACATCGTCGAAGGCGACGGTCTCGGTGGTGCTGGTGGACAAGGTCTCGTGAACAATCGCAATTGATGCGACCCGGCGAACCGCTTCGCCTAGCGCGGCAACCGCGGCGGGGTCATCGATGCGGCGCGATTGCAAACGCAAAAGAGCCGAAACCGTCTGCAAATTATTCTTTACTCGGTGATGAATCTCGCGAATCGTTGCGTCTTTCGTTAAGAGCGCGCGGTCACGGCGTCGGAGCTCGGTCACGTTGTGCAGTAAGACAATCGTGCCGGTTCGCTCCGATCCTTGAATCAATGGCATGACTAAAATGTCGAAAATTCCGCGGTCATTTTCGAACTCTTCCCGGCGCACACTTTTGCCGCTGACGATTGCGCGCCACGATTCCTCGGTTGGTTCGCCGGCGTTGCGACCGAGACTTTCGATGATGTCCCCTAAATTATGATTTTCGAGTTCTTGATCCCAACCTGCTCGGTTTATTGCAGAGCGTGCGTTTGGGCTGGCATAGGTCACTACACCCGATTTATCCAAGCGAATCAATCCGTCGCCCACGCGCGGCGCGGATTCGGCCCGATAGATACTGTTTTGGATCGGGAAAGTACCTTCGGCGACCATTCGGTAAATGTCATGGGCGATCTCGCGGTAGTTCAGTTCTAGTCGAGAACGTGATCTCATTTGTTCGGCGTCGCGGTGGCGTGAAATAACTGCAATGGTGCGGCCGTCGAAGTGGACGGGCACCGTCTCCTCTTTAATTAATAATTCGCCTATTTGTTCTGGCTCGGTATCGCGAACGATTTCACCGGTGGAGAGCGCCTGATCGACCCGGGGGTTTTGACCCCAACCTAATTCGTCACCAATGACATCGTGGGTAAAGACAGTGGCCGCCGTCGTGGGTCGGATATGCGCGATGGCGATGTATCCCTCGGGCCAGCTCTGATAATCCTTGCGCTTCGGCACCCAAAGAATTAGATCCGCAAATGAGAGGTCGGCGAGCATCTGCCACTCGGCTAATAACTCGGCGATCCGGTCGCGATCGGCTTCGGTCAGTGCCGTGCGAGACGCTAGGTCATCCTCGGGCACTGTTCACCTACCTTTACTTTGTGTGGGCAATCGCAATAACCGATTAAGCCTTGATGAGATTGGCAATCTTAGCAATCTCCTTCGCGAAGCGATTTTCCCGTCCAACAAGAGCTCCCATCGACGATTGCCCGGATTGCAGCGCGTAGTCCATGCTCACTCTCGCCCATGGATGGCCGGTAGTGCGCTTTTCAAAATCCGCCATCATCGCTTTGTCGGATCTACCGGAACCAGCTTTATTCCAGAGGAAAATGAGATTGCGCTTATTGATCAGCAATGGAAGATCTACAAGAAAGTGCGAAAGTCGCGCCAATCCAATTTCGCTTCCTGGGACTACGAAGATCGTGGTGCTCGATTGTTCAAGCAAGTTGGTTCGCAGTTCGGATGGCCATCGCCGATCCGTCGATTGCCTGCCAATACGTCCAATGGCCCCCATGTCCACGACCCGCGG
>DAIPLA010000035.1:0-12822 GCA_036769465.1 Candidatus Nanopelagicaceae bacterium | reverse complement strand
CATGGCATGGAAGAGGTTAGGGGTTCGATTCCCCTTATCTCCACGTGATTACCGTTCCTCGCATCCCTGCTGGCTGGACCGAAGCACATATCGCGGATCAAAGCGGAAAACGATTCCTAATTACCGGCGCAACCAGCGGGCTTGGTTTGGCCGCGGCACGCGCACTCGTTGCAAAGGGCGCGGATGTCACTATCACCGCACGCAATGAAAAGAAAGCAGCACAAGCAATTGCCGTTATCGGCAAGTCGGTTGACGCCATCTATTTGGATCTCTCGGATTTGTCTTCGGTCCGAAAAGCAGCCGCACAAGTTAACCAACTTCCGAAGTTTGACGTTGTGGCGCTCAACGCCGGCGTCATGGTCCCACCATTTAGCAAGACCGCGGATGGATTCGAACTTCAGATGGGCACCAATCACCTCGGTCACTTTGCCTTTGCCGGATTGATTCGCAATCAGATTAAGGAGCGCGTGGTTTCGCAAGCCAGCCAGGCCCATCGAATCGGTTCATTCGGCGCCGGCACCGAGGACGAAATTCGCGCGGTCTGCTTCTGCGCTGGTAAGTACTCGGCTTGGGGTCAATATGCCGCCAGCAAGTTATCGAATCTTCTTTTCTCGGCACAGATAGAACGCCTTCGTTTGCAGAATAAATGGTCCTTTATTCCCTTGACCGCGCATCCTGGCTGGACGAATACCTCGCTCTTCCGCACCGGCGGCGCAGCTTCACTGCCTACTCGGTATATTGCTCAAAAAGTTGAAGTCGGTGTATTGCCGTTGCTCGCGGCGATGACATTTCCTGGATTAATTGGCAATACATACGTTGGTCCAAGCGGCATTGGTGAAATGCGCGGAACTCCACGCATCACTCGTCCGCGCTCACTCGCTTTGGATCCTGTGCTTGCGGCAAACCTCTGGACCGTCAGCGAAGAACTGACCGGCGTCTCATGGGAGGATTCGACCCATGCATGAGGCCTACGACGTTCACCACGTTCAAGAGAAGTGGTTACCCATTTGGGACGCGATTGAGCCTTTCAAATCTGGTCGCGCAGATGATCCACGACCGAAGAAGTATGTCCTGGATATGTTTCCGTACCCATCAGGAGATTTACATATGGGCCACGCGGAGGCGTATGCGCTCGGCGATGTAATCGCACGATATTGGGTGCAAAAAGGTTTCAACGTTATGCATCCCATCGGATGGGATTCATTTGGTCTGCCGGCAGAGAACGCCGCTATCAAGCGGAACGCGGATCCACGCGCGTGGACATATGAAAATATCGCGGTGCAGAAGGCGTCGATGCGCCGATTTGCGTGCAGCTTCGACTGGGATCGAGTCCTGCATACATCGGATCCCGAGTACTACAAGTGGAATCAATGGTTGTTCCTCGAGATGTACAAGAAGGGCTTGGCGTATCGCAAGGATTCACCCGTCAACTGGTGCCCAAATTGTCAGACCGTGCTCGCCAACGAGCAAGTAGTTGCGGGGTTATGCGAGCGCTGTGACAGCACCGTCACGAAGAAGAAATTGAATCAGTGGTATTTGAAGATCACCGATTACGCGGATCGCTTGCTCGACGATATGGCCCAACTCGAGGGTCAATGGCCAGAGAAAGTGTTGATGATGCAGCGCAACTGGATCGGTCGATCCTTGGGCGCCGAAGTGGAATTCGAGATTGAAAACCGTGCTCATCCAGTCGTTGTGTACACGACTCGCCCCGATACTTTGCACGGCGCGACTTTCATGGTTGTCGCCGCCGATAGTGAATTAGCCACAGAGTTGGTGCAGGGCACTGGCATTGAAGCCGACTTCGCGAAGTACCTCGAAGGCGTAAAGGCGGCGAGCGATATCGATCGTCTGGCAACCGACCGTCCAAAGACCGGCGTATTCCTCAATCGTTATGCCATCAATCCAGTGAATGGCGCGAAGTTACCGATCTGGGCGAGCGATTACGTATTGGCCGATTACGGCACCGGCGCGATTATGGCTGTGCCTGCGCATGATCAACGCGACCTAGATTTCGCGCGCGCGATGAAGTTACCGATTTCTGTCGTTGTCGACACCGGCGAGGAAGATCCCAATGTCACTGGTATCGCCGCCGATGGCGAAGGCGTGATGATTAATTCTGGTTCGCTCAATGGATTAAAGAAGGCCGAGGCAATCGCCAAGGTTATTGAGGAGCTATCCGCGAAGAAGAAGGCGAAGGCTGCAAAGAATTATCGTCTGCGTGACTGGTTAATTTCTCGTCAACGCTTCTGGGGTACTCCAATCCCGATTGTGCATTGCCCGAAGTGCGGCGAAGTACCTGTTCCAGAATCGCAATTACCGGTTGAATTACCAGATGCGGTCGGTCTCGATTTGAAGCCAAAGGGCACGTCGCCACTCGGCGCGGTCGAGTCTTGGGTCAACGTGCCATGTCCGGCATGCGGAGCCGATGCGCAACGCGACGCGGACACCATGGATACTTTCTTCGATTCATCGTGGTATTTCTTGCGTTACACCAGCGTCAATCGCGGCGATGTTGCGTACGACCGAGCCGAGGTTGATACCTGGTTGCCAGTCGATCAGTACGTCGGCGGAGTTACCCACGCAATCTTGCACCTTTTATATTCACGCTTCTTCACCAAGGTCTTGTTCGACATGGGCAAGCTGAACTTCACCGAGCCATTCACTAAATTATTGAACCAAGGCATGGTCTTGATGGATGGCTCTGCGATGAGCAAGAGTCGCGGCAATCTGGTTCGTTTGTCGGATGAGCTTGCGACCCACGGCGTTGACGCAATTCGCATTTCGATGGTCTTTGCTGGCCCACCGGAGGATGACGTGGACTGGGCGGATGTTTCACCATCGGGCTCCGCGAAGTTCCTCAATCGCGCATGGCGCATTTCTGGTGATGTAACCAGTAAGCCGGGCGTTGATTTCAGCACCGGCGACCTCGCGCTTCGAAAGATTACGCACAAGGCGCTGCACGATATCTCGTTCGCGGTGGAGTCATTCCGCTTTAACGTCGCGGTTGCACGCGTGATGGAGCTGGTCAATCACACCCGCAAGGCAATTGATTCGGGTTGTGGCGCGGCAGATCCAGCGGTTCGCGAAGCGGCGGAAGCGATCGCTATTTCATTGTCACTTGTCGCGCCGTACACGGCGGAAGAGATGTGGGAACGTTTGGGTCACAAACCATCCGTAGCGCTTGCCGGCTGGCCCACCATTGACCAATCTTTATTAGCCGCGGATAACGTGACGGCAATTTTGCAGGTCAACGGCAAAATCAAGGAGCGCATCGACGTCTCGCCAAATATCAGCGATGCCGATCTGGAGAAGCTCGCGATGGACAACCCGGAGATCAAGGCAGCGATTGCGGGAGCAACCATCACCAAGGTGATTACCCGGGCGCCGAAGCTCGTCAATATAGTTCTTTAAATTCTGTCGGACTTAGCCACAGGACGATTGAGTCCACAGCTTTCTCAATATTCTGATTGAGTTTTAGAGGCACGGCTTACCGTGCTCGCATGTTAGAAAAACTGAGAGAAGAATTCCGACAACGCTTTGACGATTTGGCCTTCACCCCACACCAACGCCGTTCACTATTTATCGCCTTCGGTTTAACGATTGGTGCCGGCGTACTGTTCTTTGTCTTTGCACAAGGATCGAGCAGCGCTTCGCCGCTGCCAATGGCCGGACCACAACTCATCATTCCTTCGGCTTCACCCATCGCCACATCTATCGTGGTTGATGTAGCTGGAAAAGTGTTGCACCCTGGCGTCTATCACTTGCCGAGCGGATCGCGCGCGGTGGATGCCGTAACAGCCGCCGGCCAAGCTTTGAAGGGCGTCGACCTGAGCGATATCAATCTCGCGCATGTCCTCATCGATGGCGAGCAAATCGTTGTGGGTGCGCCCAAGGTAGTAGCCACGACTTCTCGAGCGCGGGGTGCATCTAAAGCGAAAGCCACGACAAGTGGTGGCCTTATCAGTATCAATACCGCGACGTTGGCCCAGCTCGAAAGCCTGCCAGGCGTCGGTCCAGTTATGGCCGGTCGCATCATCGCCTATCGTCAAAAGAGCGGGGCATTTGCCGCCATCACAGATCTGCAGAAAATATCGGGGATGGGTAAGTCCAAGTACGCAGAAGTTGCACCATTAGTGCGCCTGTAGATCGTCGACTACTTGCGCTCGGTATCGCGATATGGCTTGGAGCCGCGACTACTGGATTGGTGCCCGCACCATGGTCCTACCTAGTTCTGTTTCTCTTTGCCGCGCTGATATCTCTTAAGCGAACCGTCGCGGCCGTCGCGATTGCGGCCTTATTTACCGGAGCCGCGAGTTCAGGAATCCGGGAACTCGCACTGACGCACAATTTCGTTGCGCGCAATCTCACCAACAAGAACTTCGTCCACTTTGAAGCGAGTGTTAAAACCGACCCGGTGTGGGGGAACGCCAAGGTGGTTGGCTCGCATACTAAGTCGGCGTCGCAATCGTTGCTGGTCAGCGTTTCGCTCATTGTCATTAATGGCCGAACCCAGCGCCTTCGCTTGCCGATGCGAATCTTCTCGACCAAAGCGCTATCGCTCATTCCGAGCGAGAAGTTCAGCGGCGATGGAACGCTCTTTTCGAGTTCAGAAAAACGTGTCGCCGGATTGATTGCCCTGCGCGGACCGATTGTCATTATTCACGGCCCGAGTCGAATAATGCGATGGACCACTTCAATAAGAGTGCGATTCAGGGCCGAGGCGCGCCAAATAGTCGGGGCGGGTGGTGCGCTGATTCCGGGCCTGGTCGAAGGCGATACTTCGCTCGAAAAGAGCGGATTCATCAGCGACATGCGCAGGTCCGGCCTCACGCATTTGACCGCGGTAAGCGGTGAAAACTTCGCGATTGTTGCCGCCTTCATGATGTGGCTGACGCAATGGTTTATTCGTCGACAGCGTTTGCGATTACTAGTCACGGCCATGGTTTTGCTTGGTTTTATTTTTCTGGTTCGACCATCGCCATCAGTAATGCGCGCGACGGTGATGACGGCGGTGATGCTCATTGGTAAGGCGCGGGGCACGCGAACCAGCACCTTACCGTCGCTAGGCCTGGCGATCGCGTTGTTGATTGTGATTGATCCGTTTCAGGCCATCGATCCGGGCTTTGCCTTATCGGTGATGGCCACCGCCGGCATTCTCTTGTTGTCGCCGCCCATCTCGATTTTTCTCGGGCGCTGGATCCATCATCCTCGGTTGGTCGAGCTCATTTCGCTACCTGTTTCAGCGACGATTTTATGTACTCCCGTAATTGTGGCGATCAGCGGTCAGCTTTCACTAGTCAGTATTCCGGCGAATATGTTGGTGGCGTTGGTCGTAGCGCCAGTAACGGTCGTGGGTTTCATCGCGGCATTGATTCCTATGAATGGGTTTGCCCACTTTCTATTGGTATTGGTTAATCCAATCTCTGAATGGGTTGCGCTTGTAGCGCAACACTGCGCTCGATTGCCAGTTCTGTTACTTCCTAAGAGCTTTATTGGCGCAGGGTTGGCAGTCGGCCTAATCGTGTTAATTCGATTCAAGTACTGGAAAACGATTGGTGCCTGCACAGCCTTGGCCGTCATCGCATTTTCAGCGGTCGGTTCGGGTTGGCCTGGATCGGGTTGGCGCGTGGTCAATTGCGATGTGGGCCAGGGGGATGGTTTAGTAATAAATCTTGGCAACCATTCCGGAATAGTCATCGACACGGGGCCGGATCCACTGTTGATGGATAAGTGCTTGCACGCGCTCCAGATATCAACAATCCCGTTAATTGTTCTGACGCACTACCACGCTGATCATGTGACCGGCCTGCCCGCGGTACTCGCTGGGCGGCACATTGGCTCGGTCTGGATCACCAATCTCAATCAACCCGCTGCGGAGTACGCCATGACAATGCGAGCCCTGGAATCCATTCGACCCGTCGTCGTTCATCAAGGTGAGGTCGCTACATATCCCTCGAGCCTGGGAAGTATCACGCTAAAAGTTTTGTGGCCGCAAACGACGCAAGACCACTTCGTATCGCTGCCCGGTGATGGGTCTGGCATAAATAACTCGAGCATCGCGCTGGACATCACGATGGGAAAGTTACGGATGTTTGCTGGTGGCGATATCGAACCGCCCGCGCAAGACGCTATCGTCCAAAGCCATCTCGCTTCACCTGTCGACATCTTGAAAGTTTCACACCATGGGTCGGCCTATCAAGACCTCGATTTATTGAATTTACTCAAACCCAAGGTTGCTCTAATTAGCGTCGGGTTGGGCAATCCGTATGGTCATCCAGCTCCTTCGACGATTGCCGCCTTGCAGGCTCGTGGTGTTCGGGTCTATCGGACCGATGTAGATGGCGCCATTTCGGTCGATGGCTCCCTTAGGATTCGAACCAAGAAGAAGGCGTGGTGGAATATCGCATGGGGCTAATCCTGTTGTCGGGCGGCGAAGCTGTGCTTGCCGAGCGCGCGATTTCGGATTTCATCGCGGCGCGACCCGAGGCAGAAGTGAACTCGCTGGACGCCAGCGAAATTGAAGTCGGCGCAATCACCGATGCGCTTTCGCCTTCGCTCTTTGGCGGGGACCGAATCGTTGTCTTGAAAGAGTTGCAGGATTTAGATAGCGACTGCGCGGATGAATTATTGGCGTATGTCGAGTCGCCCGAAGAAGACGTTGACCTACTGCTCTGGCATAAGGGCGGCGTCAAGGGCAAGGCGGTTCTCGACAAAATCAAGAAGGCCAAGCCAACGATTATTGAATGCGAGACCATCAAAAAAGATGGCGATAAAGCGGATTTTGTTCGACAGGAATTTAAGCGACTCGGTCGCAAGGTTTCGACTGATGCCGTACAAGCGCTGATAGACGCGTTGGGAAGTGACCTACGCGAACTCAATTCCGCGATCTCTCAACTATCCAGCGATGTCATTGCGGGCAAGATGATTGACGCGGACGATGTTGATAAATACCAACAAGGTCGAGTAGAAACATCGGGCTTTGACGTTGCCGATGCGGCGATGGAACGGAAGCAAGCCGCGGCGCTCATCGCGTTACGTAATGCGTTAGACACCGGCACCGATCCGGTGATGATTGTCAGCGCACTCGCTTCGAATTTGCGCGCGGTGGGCAAGGTCTCCGGCATCAGCAGGGGAGTACGTTCATACGATGTCGCGGGCGAATTAGGCATGGCGCCATGGCAAATCGACAAGGCTCGACGCACATTGGCGCATTGGACCCCAGAGACGTTGACCCGAGCGGTCATCGCAGTGGCTCAGGCGGACGCGGACATCAAGGGCGCGGCAGCGGACCCGATCCACGCTCTGGAGCGCGCGATTATCGCTATGACGAGCTAATCACGGCCCAGTTTGAGCCCGAGCTCGCCCTGCTGATACCCTTCAGCCTTCCCGAAACGGGGCAGGTTTCCAAGCAGGTTTCCAAGCAGGTTTCCAAGATTGAATGAGAAGAAGGTAGTCCGAAGTGGCAAACATTAAGTCGCAGATCAAGCGTATTCGCACCAACAACAAGGCACAGGCGCGCAACCGTTCAGAGCGTTCTGCCATCAAGACCGCGATTCGCCGTTTCCGTGACGCCGTTACTTCAGGTGACAGCACCAAGATTGCCGAAGAGCTTCGCCTCGCATCCAAGAGCTTGGATACCGCGGTCTCAAAGGGCGTTCTTCATCAGAACTCAGCAGCCAACAAGAAGTCAGCGATGGCGAAGGCTGCAAACAAAGCTGGCGTTCGTTAATTTAACGCCACCAGCGACAACAACCGATTCGAGTAGGTTTTAAATGCCTGCCATTCCTTTAGCAAAAGCTCCGCAGCCGGCTGCAACGGATCCGGCGCAAATTAGAAACTTTTGCATCATTGCCCATATCGATCACGGCAAATCAACGCTCGCCGATCGCATGTTGGGTATCACCGAAGTCGTTGAACAGCGCAACATGCGCGCGCAGTATCTCGATCGCATGGATATCGAGCGCGAGCGGGGAATCACCATCAAGTCGCAAGCGGTCCGCCTGCCGTGGCGTTCGGGTATCGATGGCAAGGAATACATCCTTAATATGATCGACACGCCTGGCCACGTGGACTTCACTTATGAAGTCTCCCGCTCATTGGCGGCATGCGAAGGCGCGATCTTGCTCGTGGATTGTGCACAAGGAATCGAAGCTCAAACTCTCGCGAACTTGTACTTGGCGATGGAGAACAACCTGACCATCATCCCGGTCTTGAACAAAATTGATTTACCAGCGGCACAACCCGAAAAGTTTGCAGAAGAGTTGGCAAAGCTCATCGGTTGCAAGCCAGAAGATTGTCTTCGAGTATCGGGCAAGACCGGCGACGGAGTAGTTGAACTTCTCGACCAGATTGTTGAACTTATTCCCGCCCCAGTTGGCGATGCCAATGCGCCTGCTCGTGCGCTTATCTTTGACTCGGTATATGACACTTATCGCGGAGTAGTGACCTACGTGCGCGTGGTCGACGGACACCTGTCGACTCGTGATCAGATTCAAATGTTCTCTACCGGTGTACGACATGAAATGCTCGAGGTCGGCGTCATTTCACCAGAACCCGTTGTCAGCAAGGGTCTAGGCGTTGGCGAAGTAGGTTATGTCATCACCGGCGTGAAAGATGTTCGCCAATCTCGTGTAGGTGACACGATCACTACCTACAACCATCCTGCGCAGACCGCGTTGGCGGGATATAAAGATCCCAAGCCGATGGTCTTCTCTGGCCTCTTTCCATTAGATGGCGCGGACTATCCGCTCTTGCGCGAAGCGCTCGATAAATTGCAGCTCAATGACGCGGCCTTGGTATTCGAACCCGAATCATCCGCGGCGCTTGGCTTTGGATTCCGATGCGGCTTCCTTGGCCTTTTGCACATGGAAATTGTCCGCGAACGCCTCGAACGCGAAGCCGGATTATCACTCATTTCTACCGCGCCATCCGTGGTCTATCGCGTCTTTCGCGATGACGGCAAAGAGATGGTTGTAACAAACCCGTCGGAATTCCCAGACGGCAAGATCGCGCGAGTCGATGAACCCATCGTTCGTGCGACGGTTTTGGCGCCGGCGGAATTCATCGGAACAATCATGGAGTTGTGCCAAGAACGCCGTGGAACTTTGCTCGGTATGGATTATTTGTCGGAAGACCGGGTAGAGATTCGTTACACCTTGCCGCTCGCCGAGATCGTCTTTGATTTCTTTGATCAACTAAAGTCTCGCACCAAGGGCTACGCCTCATTGGATTACGAACCAATCGGCGAGGCCGAGGGTGACTTGGTGAAAGTCGATATTTTGTTGCAGGGCGAGCACGTGGACGCCTTCAGCGCAATCGTTCACAAAGACAAGGCTTATGCCTATGGCGTGATGATGACCTCGAAGTTGCGTGAGCTGATCCCGCGCCAACAGTTCGAAGTTCCCATTCAGGCGGCCATTGGTTCCCGCATCATCGCGCGCGAAAGCATTCGTGCGATTCGCAAGGACGTATTGGCAAAGTGTTATGGCGGAGATATCTCGCGTAAGCGCAAACTTCTGGAGAAGCAGAAGGAAGGTAAGAAGCGCATGAAGATGGTGGGCCGCGTGGAGGTTCCACAAGAAGCCTTCATTGCTGCGCTGACTACCGACGCCGACGCTGACAAAGCGAAAAAGGCGAAGTAATCATGAGCGGGGCGGCGCCTCTCTCGTTTTATATCCACATTCCCTATTGCGTGAAGCGATGCGGATATTGCGATTTCAATACCTACACGCCTGGCGAACTTAAAGACGGCGGTACGTTGGCCGAGGTCTCGGGCGATTACATCGATCTCCTCCTCCGAGAAGTAGAGCAGGCGGCTCGCGAAGTTCCGACCGCTCATCCGGTCCCCACCATTTTCTTCGGTGGCGGAACCCCAACGCTGATGGAACCATCCGACCTCGGACGAGTGCTCACTGCAATTCAGACTCGGTTTGGTTTTGCGCCCGATATAGAAATCACCATTGAAGCGAATCCAGATACGGTGACGAAGGAAAAACTCGCCGCCTTGCGTGCAATCGGCATCAACCGTATTTCCTTCGGCATGCAATCAGCCGTGCCGCACGTACTGAAAGTTCTGGACCGAACCCACAATCCCGAGAACGTTGCCAAGGCGACCGCATGGGCGCGCGAAGCTGGTTTTGAACATATCAGCGTCGACTTAATCTATGGAATTCCGGGCGAGTCAATAAAGGACTGGAAGGAATCCATAGATACCGCGTTGTCTCTGCCGATCGATCACATCTCGGCCTATGCCTTGATTGTCGAGAGCGGTACAAAGTTAGCCAATCAGGTCAAGCGCGGCGAGATTGTGATGCCTGCTGATGACGAGACCGCGGACAAATATTTGTTGGCTGACCAAGCCTTTCAAGCCGCGGGATTCGAGTGGTACGAGCTATCCAATTGGGCTCGACCGAACGGGGAGTGTCGTCACAACGTTGCGTATTGGCTCGGTGCGAATTGGTGGGGGCTCGGACCCGGCGCTCATTCACATGTGAATGGCAAGCGATGGTGGAATGTAAAACACCCGTCGACCTATCGCGATCGAATCACCGCGGATGAATCGCCTGCGCAAGATTCGGAAGTCTTGTCCGCGGAGGAGAAGGAGAGTGAACGCATTATGTTGGCGATTCGGATGCCTGCTGGAATCGACCACTCGACCTTGAATTTGGCTGTGCTCAACCGCCTTGCTCCGTATGTGACCTCCGGCGCTCTTGACGCGAATAAGTGGAGCGCGGGCAGCCTGGTTCTGACGGCCAATGGTCGGTTAATCGCAGATCGAATCGTGCGCGAAATCCTTCTGTAGTAAGTTTTGCCCATGCATCTCACTCACAACATCTTGCTCGGTTTCCTCGCACTGGTGTTCTTGATTTCTGGTGCCTCAAAAATTAGCGGCTCGCCTAAAGGCTTGTCTGGCACGCGCGACGTGGGAATCAAAGATTGGCTCGCTCGAGCAATCGGCGTTGTGGAAGCGATCGCTGCGCTTGGCTTGATCTACGGTATTCGTTACACCGGCTCGTTTATCGGTTGGATATCGGTTGTGGTTTTGTGGTGCGCCATGGGCGTCGCAATCTGGGTCCATTCCCGCGCGAACAAGTTGAAGACCGCCTTTCCAGCCGGTTTTTTGCTCGTTCTGTTGACCGTCGTTTTGGTCATCGCCTAATTTGATGCAGGCCTCCGTTATGCACGAACGTCGTTTAGAAATTCTGCGAGCGATTGTCGATGAGTACGTTGCTACCCAGGAACCAGTGGGATCAAAGGCGATCGCGGAACGTCACGGCCTTGGGGTTTCGCCAGCGACCATTCGCAACGAAATGGCCGCGCTCGAACACGATGGATTGATTACCCAACCGCACACCAGCGCGGGTCGTATTCCCACGAACAGTGGCTACCGCGTTTTTGTTGACCGCATCGCCGAAGTAAAGCCGCTCTCGAATCCGGAACGCCGCGCGATTGAGTCATTCTTGTCTGGTGCCAGCGATGTCGAAGACATCATGACTCGCACTGGAAAGTTGCTTGCCCAGATCACCAAGCAAGTAGCGGTGGTTCAACTTCCTTCACAAGATCGAGTCGTTCTTTCTGGAACCGCCAATTTAGCTCTCTCCAACCACGACGAAGCCTTGGCGCTCCATCCGATTCTTGAAGCACTGGAAGAACAGGTCGTCTTGCTTCGATTGTTGTCGGACGCCAGCCCATCCGTGAACGTTCGCATTGGCGACGAACAACCAGCCGAAGGATTAAAGTCCACGAGCGTCGTAACCATGGGATACGGACAAGGCGCGATTGGAATTTTAGGACCCACCCGCATGGACTATGCAAACAGCATGGCAGCGGTTCACGCGGTTGCTCGTTACATCGGACGATTCTTAGAAGAAGGCAATTAACGCGCGATGGCCGACTATTACAACCTGCTCGGCGTCGATCGAGACGCTTCGTTCGACGATATTAAGAAGTCGTATCGAAAATTGGCTCGAGAATTCCACCCTGATATCAATCCCGACCCCAGCGCAAGTGAGAAATTTAAAGAGATCACAACAGCGTATGAAGTCTTAAGCGATCCCGATAAGCGCCAGCGTTACGACCTGGGTGGAGATCCCTTCTCGCAATTCGGTGGCGGGCAAGGTGGCTTCGGCTTCGGCGACATCATGGATGCATTTTTCGGCGGCGGACAAAGTCGCGGACCACGCGCTCGTCAACGCGCTGGTCAAGACGCGCTCATCCAAGTGGAGATTGATTTAGCAGAAGCGTGCTTTGGTACTGAACGCGAGATTACGGTCGAAACCGCAATTCGTTGTGAGAAGTGTGGTGGAAGCGGTTGCGCAAATAATTCTCGCCCAACGACATGTGGAATTTGCAAAGGCCGCGGTGAAACTCAACAAGTAACTCGCTCGATTATTGGTCAAGTAATGACTTCGCGTCCGTGCGCTAATTGCCAGGGGTATGGAAGCGTGATTAGCGATCCATGCGGTGAGTGCGCGGGGGATGGCCGTGTTCGCTCGCGTCACACTATCAACGTAAAAATTCCGGCTGGTGTCGAAACCGGAAACCGTATTCAAATGGCGGGCGAAGGCGAGGTTGGTCCTGGCGGCGGACCGGCCGGCGATTTGTATGTGGAAATTCATCAGATTCAGCACGAATATTTGGTTCGCGACGGATACACGTTGCACGCTTCAATCTCTATCCCCATGACCAGAGCGGCGCTGGGTACCACCGTGACCATCGAGACTCTGGACGGACCGCAAGAGGTCTTAATTAAACCGGGCACCCAGTCAGGATCCACCGTTGTTCTTAAGGACCTCGGAGTCACACGACTTCGTGGCGGTG
>DAIPLA010000034.1:0-12845 GCA_036769465.1 Candidatus Nanopelagicaceae bacterium | reverse complement strand
GTCAGCGCTTCTACGGCCATCGTGATTTGCGGATACAAATTCGCGGCCGGCGGCGATCAGAAGTGGATCTGGCTTTAAGTTTCGCAAAACATCTTCAAGCGTCGACGGAGTAATCGGGATTACCGGCGGCTTCTGCCCCACTCGCGCATACGCATCTGTATCCACGTGAGTTAAAACAATTCGCCCGGCGGCCATCGCTTCTAACGCTAGCGCTCCAATCACTCCAACAAATTGATCGACGAGCACATCGCACGTGGCCAACAACGCGGGCAGTTCATTGTGTGGAACGCGTTCGGTGCGCACGCGCGAGATTACGCCTTCCTTATCGAGCTTCTCCAAGATGGGTTCGATGATTTCGGCTGACTTCACCCATGATTTGCTCGGTAGATACAAGACGCGTGGCACACCACCATGAGCGAAGGCGGGCTGGGTCTCAGCGACGGCTGCAAATTGCGGCACGTCGATACATACCGGCAACCAGGTGGCGCTTGGAACTTCGTGCAATAGATCTGGCGTAGTGACAAAGAGCGGAATCTTCGCCTTGATGAGGCGTGGTACTTGGGCGCGGGCCTCCCGGGCGCGGGCCTTCACCGCATCTAATTCTGCACCCGCGTTGTTATAAGGCGAGAACGGGTTGAGCGATGCTTGGTAATCCACATCCCGAATATCGCTGCCGTGAAAAATTACGCCAATTTTTTTCTTCGCCTTGCGCAACAAGAGCAGGTCATCCACCGCGCGCTCCGCGGTAAATGTGCGAATAGTTTTATAGGCAAAGAGCGGGCGGAGCGATTCAATAAATACCGTTCCATATCCTTGTGCGACTTCCCTGCCGAAGCTCACTCGACGCTGCCACTGAATCCAGGTTAACCGCTCTATTTTTACCGAAGCGTCAAAGAGCTCGACCGGATCATTGGTGATGCGCATTGAGTCAGCGGGTGTTCCGCTATCCGTGAGAAATTTCGCCCACAGCGTCGCTTGCCCGGCAGAGTTTGCGGGACCAATCAAAACTTTGCTCGAGGTGCTTGCCCGACCGGACGCAACCACGGATTTCTCGGCTCGAACTTGTTCGCGCCATTGCACATAGTTTGCTTTTTTTGTGCGCAGCCAGAGTCTCAACGGTGATGCAGCCATAGTCCGAGTATGGCATCGCCGGGGCGTATTCTTCTTGCCATGAACAAGCGTCACCCTGAATTTCTCGCGCCGATTGCGCCGACCGCAAATAAATATTCGCGCGGCGTTGTTGGCGTGCTCGCTGGTTCAGACAGATACCCAGGTGCTGCGGTGTTGGCGGTTGGCGGCGCTCGACGAGGCGGTGCCGGATACGTCAAACATTTCTCCGATAGCCAGCGCGCTACCGACTTGGTACTAGCTCGCTTTCCCGATGTCGTTCCGATCTCCAAGCGTGATGACTTAACCGCAGACGCATGGTTAATTGGCTCAGGAATGCCCAACCTCAAGTCGATTCCCACTTCTCCCTTTGTGGTTCTTGATAGCTCAGCGATGTCATTAGCGCGCTCTCATCGATTCCAAGATAACCATGCAATCGTCATTACCCCGCACGAGGGCGAAGCAGCTGAATTGGGATTTCCGATTTCAGATCCTTCCGACCGAATGCCAGTCGCTATATCGATGGCGCGGGCGCTCAATGTATTTGTCATTCTTAAAGGTCCGTCAACCGTTATCGCCTCGCCGCAAGGAATACATGCGGTGGATAGCAACGGCGTGCCCGAACTTTCCACCGCTGGCACTGGTGACGTATTAGCAGGATTAACCGCTTCCATGCTGGCCTCGTGGCAACCACAAGCCGCTGGAGAAATAATCGACGTGCTCGGTTATGCGGTTGCGGCACATGGAATCGCTGCGCAGATTGCGCGCGAGCGGGTTAATCCAATGACAGCCCTGGACCTTCTCGAAACACTTCCGGAAGTTTTTGTTAACACCAAGATTAATAGCAAGAAGTGAGAAGAGCGGGCGCCAAACGGCGCCCGCTCTTCCGCTTACTGAATTAGAGCTTTGACTTCATACGAGTCTTGCTGACGCGCTTTGTTGCGGGTGTCTTCTTTGTTGCCTTAAGTGCAGATGCTGGCTTTACTGCAGCCTTCTTCTTCGGAGTCGAAACGGTTGTTGTTGTGGCCGCCTTCTTCTTCGGAGTTGAGGTAGGAGCTGCGGCAGCAACCTTCTTGGCAGGTGCGGCGGTAGCGGCTGAAACGCTAAGGACTGGAATGACGAGCGATGCCGATAGGACCGCAGCGGTATAGATCTTTTTCATGAATGTATTTCGCTTTCGTTAGGGCACCAAGAGAATTTCTTCACTCCCGTGGTGCGTGAATGACGCATCCGTTCTACGTCACACGGAATCCTCCGCTTTTTGGGGCGAATCGAGGCGGCGCACGGGTGAATCTGTGTAATACACAGCTCCAGTAATGGCAGAATGCGCCTCATGTCCGAAACCAGCGCGAAGAGCGATTTTCAATCGAAAATCCAGGTCTTCGAACCACACCGCGCATCCCTTCCGCCGCTGATTCCTTACTTTAAGGAGTTTTGGAAGCGGCGCGCCTTTGCCATCGAGCTCTCGCGCTTCGCCGATAAAGCTGAATATCTGGACTCGAAGTTTGGCAAGGTCTGGTTGGTTCTCAACCCGGTCTTACTCGCAATGGTCTACTACCTCTTGGTTACCGTGATCCGCGCGGCAAAGTCGCATAACAATGGCCTGACCACGTTGGCGCACATTTTGATCGGTCTCTTCACATTTTATTTTGCACAAAATTGCATCAACTCGGGTGCGCTTTCCATCACTGCTGGCGGACGGCTGATTCTTAACCAAGCATTCCCGCGCGCGCTCTTGCCATTCTCAAGCACCATCAGCGCCTTCTGGGCCTTTCTTCCCACCATTCCGGTTTACATCTTTGTGATTGTTGTCGGAAAATATTTTTATCCTGCTACCCAGGTCCCTGGCTTTACGTGGAACTACTTGTGGGTTCCATTCATCATTCTCTGCGTTGGCGTGACCGGCTTTGGCCTCGCGCTCTTGTTTGCAACCATGAACGTCTACTTCCGCGACACCAACAAGTTGCTCCAATACATGACGCGAATCTGGCTGTACCTCTGCCCAGTCCTATGGTTGCCGGAAGCGCTACATGGATGGCACCGCATGGTTCTCTTCATAAACCCCCTCGGCCCAACCTTGGCTGCAACGTCAAACGTCTGGATCAAGGGAGTCGCGCCATCCCACAACATGATCATCGGAAGTATCGCGTGGGCGCTAGCATCACTCGTCATCGGTGGATATTTCTTCATATCAAGGGAGCGCGATTTTGCGGTCCGCATCTAAGAAGCAGCCGGTGGTCATGCCAGAAGAGCTGGCAATCCGGATCGAAGAACTTTCGATTACATACAAGATCAACGTCGACACCAAGCGCACCTTAAAGAACGCCGTCATGCGCGCAAGCAAGGGCGAAAAGGTTCGCACGCGGATGGTCGAAGCGGTTAAGAACCTAACCTTGGATGTGCCACACGGTTCGGTGCTCGGCATTGTTGGCGCCAACGGTGCGGGCAAGTCCACTTTGATGCGCTCGATTGCAGGAATCCTGCCCCCAACATCTGGTCGCATCATTGTTAACGGAAAAATTTCTACTTTGTTGGCGCTCGGCGTTGGCTTTAACCCGGCGCTCTCGGGTCGCGACAACATCATCTTGGGCGGCTTGGCCTCCGGCATGAGCCGTGAAGAAATTGAGAGCAAGACCGAAGAGATCGCTGACTTCGCCGCGCTCCCCGACGGCTTCATCGACATGCCAGTACGAACCTATTCCAGCGGTATGTATGGCCGCGTTGCCTTTAGCGTTGCGGTCAACATGACGCCTGACATTCTCTTGTTGGACGAAGCACTCTCCGCCGGCGACGCTTCCTTTAAGGAGAAATCCTTTACTCGTATGCGCGAACTCTGCGCCGAGGCCCGCACCATCATCATCGTTTCGCATGCGCTAGCCACGGTAACCGAGCTCTGCGATAGCGCCATTTGGATGCACAAAGGCGCGATGCTCGCGCAAGGCAAGCCGGACGCAATCGTTGATCAGTATTTGAAGTTCTTGGATGTAGGCGCATTGCCTTCCAACTTCGAAGATATGTAAAAGCGGCCCAGTAATGATTAAGGGCCACGTCACCATCTTGTCTTCGGCCGCAAATGTTGCCGATGCTCGCCTCCACCGTCTCTCCAACGCTCTTACCGCGGCAAACATAACCGTTGATATTTGGGCACTCGGCAAATCTGAGGACGCACCTCGACACGCAACCTTTCATCGTGCTCCGGGCGGAAAATCATTAGCGTCTCGCGTCTGGCGCGACATCGTTTTGCCGCTTCGCGCGGAGGGCGACATTGTGATGACTATTGCGCCGGACCTTTTGCCGATGACGAGAGTGATCACCCGACTCCGTCGACAGAAATTAGTCGTCGATGTATTCGAGGATTATCTTCGACTATTGAACGACCGCGCGTGGGCGAAGGGCGTTGTAGGAGTGATTGCGAAATCAATCGCGCGAACCGCAAATCGAATCGCCGCCTCGGCTGATCTGACCACCGTCGCGGATGTTCAGGTGCCACCATTTAATGCGCGGGAGCGGTTGGTAGTAAGGAATCTGCCCGATGCGTCGATGCTGACCAAAGTTGGCGCGATGGATTCCACTCCGCGCGCAATTTATATTGGTGATGTTCGAACATCGCGCGGATTGCGCACCATGTTGGCGGTTGCAGAATTAGCGCCTGATTGGCGCTTTGACATCGTCGGAAATATTGCGCAAAACGATCAACCGTTCGTGGATTCATGGCAAAGGGAGAATTCCGCCGCGAGCCGCGTCACCTTTCACGGCCGACTGGCACCGCAAGAATCATGGCGCTTTGCACAAGGCGCGTGGGTCGGATTCTCATTGTTGGAATCAACTCCCGCATTCGTGGCGGCGGTCCCCAGTAAGTTGTATGAATACGCCGCGTGTGGGCTGCCGATAATTTCTACCCCGCTTCCTCGATGCGTGGAGCTGGTCAACCAGAGCAAGGCCGGAATCATTGCTTCCACTCCAGCAGAGATAGCGAGCGCCCTTAATTCGTGGAGCGCGAATTCCGTCGGTCGATCAGAGCTCGAACAGCTGGCTGCCAACGCTCTGTCGTGGAGTTCGCACAGCCTTGATAGCGCGGCGGAATTTGGCACCTTTGTCGCCGCCATAAAAGCGTTAATTCGGTAACACCACCTCAGGCGCATTCACGCAATTCTCGAGCGGTTGAGGGTCGAAAGAGAGCCCCAAGGTAGGCTACGGGGGTGTCTCCAGCAGCTCGCATTCTCGATAGCGCGGACGTCGACGCCTCGGCAACAATCGGCGACGGTTCCTCTGTTTGGCATCTAGCGCAGGTTCGAAATGATGCCCGAATCGGCGAGAACTGCATCATTGGCCGCGGCGCCTATATCGGCTCCGGCGTGGTCATGGGCAACAATTGCAAAGTCCAAAACTATGCCTTGGTCTACGAACCAGCCGTAATCGCGGATGGCGTCTTTATCGGTCCAGCCGCCGTTCTTACCAACGATGAATTTCCTCGAGCAGTTACTCCTGCCGGCGAGTTGAAGTCGGGCGCGGATTGGCATGCGGTCGGAGTGACCATCAACGAAGGCGCCAGCATCGGCGCGCGCGCTGTTTGCATCGCACCTGTCACCATCGGCGCATGGGCGTTAGTCGCGGCAGGTGCGGTCGTCACCAAGGATGTTCCTAACTTTGCGTTAGTCGCCGGGGTACCCGCCAAGCGAATTCGCTGGGTCGGTCGTGCGGGTCAACCGCTCTCGTTGGTAGCTGGCTCTACCGATACCTATCTTTGCCCGGTCACGGGCGCTCGTTATATCGAAAAAAATGGCACGCTAACCGAAGAAGCACTGTAACCGAAGAAATGAGTAACGCATGATTCCAGCAGCAAAGCCGATTATCGGTGACGACGAGCGCGAGGCGGTCGATCGCGTATTGCGTTCAGGCATGCTTGCCCAAGGTCCTGAGGTTGCTGCCTTCGAAGAAGAGTTCTCGCACTTCGTGGGCGGACGTCATTGCGTCGCCATGAACTCGGGCACATCCGCATTGCACCTCGGATTTATCGCAGCTGGCATCAAACCGGGCGATGAAGTAATTGTTCCGTCATTCTCTTTTGCGGCTACCGCGAACTCTGTAGTTCTCGCCGGAGGAACACCGGTCTTCGGTGACATTGATCCACGCACATTTAATCTGGATCCCGCTCATGCCGAATCATTGATCACCAGCCGAACCAAGGCGATCATGCCGGTTCACCTGTATGGCCATATCGCCGACATGGAAAAGTTTGAGGCGATTAGCAAGAAGCACGGCGTACAGATCATTGAGGATGCAGCGCAAGGTCACCTCGCCTCGATGAACGGGCGCAATGCCGGCGAATTCGGAACCGTCGCATCATTCTCCTTCTACCCCACCAAAAACATGACCGCCGGCGAAGGTGGCATGGTCGTCACAGCTGACGCTGAAGTGGCGCGCATGTTGCGGTTATTGCGCAACCAAGGTCAAGAGATTCGTTACAAAAATGAGGTCGTTGGATTCAACACTCGTATGACGGATATTCACGCTGCGATCGGTCGTGTGCAGTTAAAGAAATTGACCGGTTGGACCAAGCAACGCCAGGCAAACGCGGAGTATCTCAACGCGAACCTCAAGGGCGTTGTCACTCCATACCTTCAACCTGGCACGACTCACTCGTATCACCAGTACACGGTGCGCATTCCCGGCAATGATGCGGCTCGTCGTGATGCGTTCATGGCAAAGTTGGCCGATCTCGGTGTTGGCTCTGGCGTGTATTACCCAACGCCGATTCATCGTCTTCCATCTTTCGGACTCACCCTCGATCTTCCTGAAACAGAGAAGATGATTAACGAGTGTGTATCACTGCCTGTCCATCCATCACTGACCCAGTCAGAGCTCGAAACAATTGTCAGCGCTGTTAACCAAGCGGCTGCTTCGCTCTAGAGTCCACTATGACGACTTCAAAGAATCTTCGTGCCGGCCTGGTGGGTTTAGGAATGATGGGGCGCCATCATGCGCGCATCTTGGGTTCGCTCGATGGCGTTGATTTGGTCGCGGTATCGGATCCAATGGGCGATCCACACGGCGTTGCCGGCGGTCGCGAAGTATTAAAGTCGGTTGACGATTTGATCAAGACCGGCGTCGATTACGCGATGGTCGCGGCTCCAACAGCTTTTCACGAAGAACTCGCGTTGAAGTTGGCCGATGCTGGTGTTCATGCGTTGATCGAAAAGCCGCTTGCGGTTGATACTCCCGCTGCACAACGCATCACCGACGCTTTCACAAAGGCGGGACTCGTTGGGGCGGTTGGTCATATCGAGCGGTACAACCCAGCGCTACAACAGCTTCGCGCTCGCCTTGATAACGGCGATCTCGGAAGCGTCTATCAAATTACGACTCGCCGACAGGGTCCATTCCCGGCACGCATTGCCGATGTCGGCGTCATCAAAGACCTAGCAACTCATGACATTGATTCCACCGCCTGGGTTTCGCGTTCGGCGTATATCTCGGTCTCCGCTCGCACTGCCCACAAATCGGGTCGTCCGCATGAAGATATGGTCGCGGCAGTCTGTGATTTGGCAAACGGCGTCATCACCAACCATCTCGTCAATTGGTTGACTCCGTTCAAAGAGCGGCTCACCATCGTCACCGGTGAACGCGGTGCTTTAGTCGCTGACACGTTGACAGCAGATCTCACCTTTTACGCGAATGCCTCGATTGCTACTGAATGGGATTCGGTAGCGGCCTTCCGCGGCGTCAGCGAAGGCGATGTCATTCGTTACGCATTCGCAAAGCCAGAACCATTGCGCGTAGAACACGAATCTTTCCGTGATGCCGTGCTGGGCAAGCCAGGCGCAACTGATCGAATTGTCACCATGGAACAAGGACTCGCCACCGTAGCGGTTGCAAGCGCAATGCTCGAGAGCGCACAACGTAAGGAAACCATCAAGCTATGAAGATTGCCGTCGTCGCATTAGGAAAAATTGGCTTGCCGCTCGCGGTTCAATTCGCGAAGAAGGGGCATCACGTTATTGGTTGCGATGTTAATCAAACCGCGGTTGATCTCATCAACGCCGGCACCGAACCATTCCCAGGCGAGGCGCATCTCGCGGAGTACCTGAAGGAAGTTACGGGCTCCGGTTTATTGCGTGCCACTACCGACACGACCTCCGCGGTCGCTGAGTCCGATGCGGTTGTAGTAGTTGTTCCGCTCTTTGTTGACGAGAATGGCGTTCCAGACTTTGGCTGGATGGACGCGGCCACCGAAAAGATTGCTGCTGGATTAAAGCCCGGCACGCTGGTCTCCTACGAAACAACGCTTCCGGTCGGTACCACCCGTACTCGCTTTGCTCCTGCGTTAGAGAAAATATCTGGACTGACTGCAGGAACCGACTTCCACTTAGTCTTCTCACCAGAACGCGTTCTCACTGGTCGCGTCTTTGCTGATCTCCGCAAATATCCCAAGCTGGTCGGCGGCATCAACGAGGCATCCACCAAGGCTGGCGTTGAGTTTTACGAACAGGTCTTGGACTTCGACGATCGCCCAGATTTAACCCAAAAGAATGGCGTGTGGGATTTGGGCACCAGCGAAGCGAGCGAAATGGCAAAGCTGGCTGAAACAACATATCGCGACGTGAACATCGCGCTCGCCAACCAATTCGCGATCTTTGCCGAGGGCGCAAATATCGATATCGCCAAGGTCATTGCGGCATCCAACTCACAAC
This sequence comes from Candidatus Nanopelagicaceae bacterium, assembly GCA_036769465.1. Taxonomy (GTDB): domain Bacteria; phylum Actinomycetota; class Actinomycetes; order Nanopelagicales; family Nanopelagicaceae; genus AAA044-D11. The sequence continues at coordinate 4,047 of DAIPLA010000034.1, read as the reverse complement.
CCTTTAGCCACATTCACCAACCAGGCATCGCGGTTGGCGGACATTGCATTCCGATTTATCCTCGCTTTTATTTGTGGAACGACCCAGAAGCAACCGTTGTTCGCGCGGCGCGCGAGGCAAATGCAGGAATGCCCAACCATGCGGTCTCGCTGCTCGACAGCGAGCTTGGAACTCTCAAGGGCAAGAAGGTTGCAGTCCTTGGAATTTCTTATCGCGGCGGCGTAAAAGAGTCGGCCTTCTCTGGCGTCTTCCCCACCGTGTCCGCACTCAAGGCCGCGGGCGCTGATGTTGTCGTGCACGATCCGATGTACACCGACGAGGAAATCACCCGCTTAGGTTTTACGCCTTATGCAATCGGTGGCGCGGTCGATGGCCTGATTATTCAAGCCGATCACAAGGAATATAAGTCGCTCGGTGCCAAGGATTTCCCCGGCGTTCAGGCTGTTGTTGATGGCCGTCGATCACTCGATCGCGCGGCATTCTCTGGCGTTGCCTTCCGCGTTATTGGAGCCCCGGCTTCGTAACACCCAACACGAATGGTTTAGTTCCGCGCGCGGTTGGCGCGGCCGAGCTAATCCGGTTGTAAATCTCGAGCAAGCCTTCTGCCTGACGCTCCCAGCTACGTTCGTTTAACATCGCGGTCGTGTAGACGTTGGAGTATTTGGAAGGATTATCGAGAATCTTCTTTGCCGCCGTCACGAAATCCGCTACATCTTCGGCAATAAAGACCTCGCCGTTACCAAGTTTGCGAACCTCAGCGGCCATCGTTTTCACATCGCTGACGAGTATCGGCAACCGCGCCTGCATATATTCACCGAATTTAGTGATCAACGAAATCTCGTGATTGAGGCGATGGATAATCGGAATAAGACCCACGGTAGCAGTCGACAGATACGAGACCAGCTCTGAGTTCGGTACGTACGGTTGAACGTGGAAACGTTCCGCTACATCCGAATAGGTTTCGAGTAACTTCTTTACGGTCGCGTTTTCCGGATTGGCGATGACGACCAAATGCACACCAGGAAGTTGGCGCAGGGCTTCGGCCGCGGTTTGCACGCCGCGTTGTGGCGCGACCGCGCCGGAATAGACCATTAGCGGCACGTCCGGCCCAATCCCGCAATCGTTGCGAAGATTGCGAGCCGACGGCATCGCGCCTGCGACGAGTGGATCGTTTGCGACGATTTCGGGCCGCTGCACGAGGTTCAAATGTGGAATCAATAAATCTGACATTCCATCGCTGACCGAAAGTACGGCGGCAGAAATTGCCGAATATTTTCGTTCTTCGGCCGAATACATCTTCATCATGGGTTCGGTCAGGTGCGGAACGCCTGGCACGTACTCATGAGCGTCGTATACGAGCTCTACTTTCTGTCCGTCTTTGCGGAGAGATTCCACAATTGCACCAGCAATCGGCAGAGCTGTGTAATCATGAGCATGCACAACATCGGGTTGAAAATCTCCAGCAACCGGCAAGAGCGCCTTCAGCGCCATTCGATAATTGGGAATCATCGGCTCTTTGGCCTTTAGGTACTTGGCCTCGAATCGACGTTTGTAATAACGAAGCTTTCGCAATACTCGAGCGGTCTGTGCTTGATTGACGACCGGCTTCAATTTCAACCGCCAGATGCGGGCGTATCCGATGGTGAGTGAATCCACGTCCGAGCTGGCGGTGGCGCCACAGACAAGGACTTCCCAGCCAGCATTAGCCAGCGACCAAGCGCACTTGAGAACACGAGAATCCTCGGTCACGCTATTCAAAACGATGTGCATGGTTTTTGGCGCTTGCGAGTTTGTCACTGCAGAAAACTTTCTGGTTAGCGCGGAAGGGCGACGATTAAAGCGGTTAAGACGATTGCAATAAGCGCGGCCTGGCCCAGGATGCTCAACGCGGTCGCGCGATCCGCGGCTAAATCGGCTGGCGACTGCACCTTGGATAACTGCCCTGCTTTGCCAAAATTAAAGGCGCCCATAAATCCGAATGCCAGACAGAATTTACGGCGAGATTGAACCCAGCCGGTCGCGAAAATCATCGCTGGAATAAATATCGAAATACGAGATACGCGCGATGCATGACCATGCAACAAAAAGAAAGTACTAATGACGGTTAAGACCAGACCAAGAATGGCGGTGCTCTTACGACGTCTTATCTCACTGGGGCCGATATTGCAGGTGCCCGGAATGTATTGCGACGATGGAGAATCAGGCATCTTCGTGCTCATCCTCAAAGACCTCATGATTGTCATCTTCGCTTTGGGCAATCCAATCGAAGAACTGCTTCATGAGTCCGAGAATGACCGCGATAAAGGCAAAGAGGGCCAATATTCGGCGAAGCGCTTTGAACATGTTCGTAATCTACCCCGCCAGGCTGGGATTAGCCCTGACTTTTCTTTAAAGCTTGCTCAATGTCGCTCCAGAGATCCTCGACATTTTCGATGCCCACCGAAAGCCGCACGAGATTGGTCGGAATTGTTGAGCTTTCCGCGCTCCAACGATGGCGGCGTTCCCACAACGACTCCACGCCTCCGAGCGAGGTGGCATAAGTAATGAGTTGCGATGATTCGCAGGCCTTGTCAGCGGCCGCTACTCCGCCCTTTACTTCGAAAGAAACGACGGCGCCAAAGCCATTCATGAAACTCTTCGCGCGGGCGTGATGCGGGTCGGTGGGCAGGCCCGGATATCGGACGCGTTCAATGGCAGGGTGCGATGAGAGACGCTTCGCCAGCTCGAGCGCGTTTGCTTGTGCGCGTTCCATCCGAACCGAGAGGGTGCGCAAACCGCGAAGCGCGAGCCACGACTCAAATGGGCCGGGAATTGATCCGGCTAATTTCCGTGCATCGCTCAATCGGTTATGGAGAGCCGCGTCGGTGGTGCTGATGGAGCCCATGATTAAATCGCTATGTCCAGCGAGGTACTTGGTAACGGAATGCATCACCATATCTGCGCCCAGTGCAAGCGGAGTCTGAAGCAACGGGGTTGCGAAGGTGTTGTCCACTCCCACGCCAGCGCCAGCCGACTTGCCGGCTTTGATAATGACCGGCAAATCCGCGACTTCAAGCGCGGGGTTGGTCGGTGATTCAATCCAGAGCAACGCGGTTCCCGGCAATGCAGCAAGAACCTCGTCGGTGTTGGAGATATCTACAAGTCTGGTTTCAATCTTGCCTTGCTCTTCGAGCTGAGCCAGTAAGAGCATCGTTCCGGTGTAGCCGTTCTTTGACGCGGTGACAATCGCGCCCTTCGGCAAGAGATTAAAGATCGCGCTAATTGCTGCCATGCCCGAGGAGTACAGCAACGTTTGGCCACCCTCGAGTGCGCTTATTCCATCTTCAAGCGCGGTCCACGATTCATTTCCGTACCGGCCATAACCGATTGGTCCGCCAGCATGAAAGGTCGAGTTGAGAGAGATTGCCGGATTGAGGTTGCCATCGGGGCCAACCGGAGGACGACCTGCGGAAACAACCGCGGTATCGGGGCGAAGGTTCTTCTCGTTGCTCACGAGTTTAAGTGTAGTTGCTCCAAGACTGCCGCCGCCGCGTTGTGTCCCGGAATACCGCTTACTCCCCCGCCGCGAATAGCTCCTGCCCCGCAAAGATAGAGATTAGGGTGACGGGTTTCCACGCCCCATGAAGGCGCTTCGACATCCTCGCGAAACGGCATGGACAAATCCTTGTGAAAGATATTTCCTCTCGGTAATGAAATGTCGCGTTCAAGTTCGAGCGGGCTCTTGATTTCGATGCAGAGCGAGCCGTTGGCAGCGCGCGCCAGACACTCTTCGATGGGATCGACCAGATACTCATTGAGCTGACTTAAAAGTCGTCGGAGAATTTCGGCCTTGACGCGGCCGTGTTCTTTATCAAAGAGTGAAGCTGGCGTATGAACACCGAAAAGCGTCAAGGTCTGAAATCCCGATGTTACGAGCTCGCTCGAGAGAATCGACGTATCGGTCAAAGTATGGCAATACATCTCGGCCGGAATTCGATCGGGAATCTGACCCGCGCGAGCTTGCGCATAAGCCTTCTGCAAATCTGAATATTTTTCGTCAAAGTGGAA
>DAIPLA010000033.1:8121-12921 GCA_036769465.1 Candidatus Nanopelagicaceae bacterium | reverse complement strand
GATCTGGCAGACGGCCGGTTGCTTCACCCGGCAAATCGATTCCGGTCTTTTGGCCAAGGTTAAAGCCACGCGCTGCGTTGAAGAAAAAGTCATTTACGTGCGAATGCGGCGAGAGGCCGCCATCCTTCACCCATTGGTCATACGCAATTTGATACCAGACGGTGTCACAGGAGACCGCAATCAGGTTCTGCATGTTCAACTTACCCTGCGACTTTGTTTCGAAGTTCTTAAAGACGTGATTACCGATCTGCACTTGTGCAGGGCAGTCGTATGAAGCACCCAAGTTATAACCCGCGGACGATGCGGCGACGATTGAGATCGCTTTGAAGGTCGATGCTGGCGGATACATACCCTGTAACGGACGAGAGAGCGCAGGCACGCCGGTCTTGGCGCTGTAGAGCGCGCTCGCTTGCGCAGTGGTTAAGCCCTTCTCCCAAATGCTCGGGTCATAGGTTGGATACGAAGCAATCGCCAGCACATGTCCGGTTTTAACATCAAGAACAACCGCGGCGCCTGAATCCGCGTGATATCCCTGCGCTCGCGAACGAGCGACCGATGATGCCAGTGCCTTTTCGGTCGCGGCTTGAAGGGTCGCATTTATATTGGTGACAAGATTGTCGCCAGGAATCGGTTTTGTATTTTGTGATTGCGATGTAATAGCTTCGGTGCGATTCACAATCACGGTTTTTACGCCAGGCGTGCCTCGCAAATAATTGTTGTACTGGTATTCCAAACCAGACTTACCGATGACCTCGTTCCGGTAGTAATGCGCATTCGGATCCGCGAGATCTGCTTCGGTGACTGACCCAACATAGCCAAGTTCGTGGGCTGCGTTCTCGCCGGCGAGCGACGGATAACTACGAATAGGAACAGGAGCGGCATCGACGCCCGGGAACTGGTCAGCGTTTTCCAGAATCTTGAGCGCTTGCGCTTGCGTCGCTTGTCGCGTCACAGGAATCGGTTGATAACGCGTTCCGTTCCAGCAGCCGGTCTTATCTCCCTGCAATATTTCGCCACACAACCTGGTCTCTTGAAATATCTGAGCGGGCGTCTGGCCAATTAATGATGCAACCTTCGCCAGAATCGCCGTACCGGTATCGGGCAACTTATCGATAACGCTGCGATCAATGGTGATAACCATTCCTGGTCGATCCACCGCCATCGGAATACCACTGCTATCAACAATTGCGCCGCGCACCGCTGGCGTCACAATATCTCTGCTTTGAATGCTTAACGCCGCGGTCTTATATGCGTTCGTGTTCGCGACTTGTAGGTAAAAAAGTCGACCAAGTAAAGCGAGAAGTAGCGATGAAACGAGAACCTGAATAAAAATCAGATTTAGCCGCGAACGGTCATTCATTTGATTTAAACTCGCTCTCGCGACGTCAGCGTCAAACTACGGAGCTTTGCCAAAATTGGCAGCGCAATTGGCGCGAAAATCAGCGTCCATAATGAATTACCAAGTATCACTACCGCGTTATGACCGATGGAGCCATTGTTCTCACCCAGAAGCGCGCCCAATAAAAGATAACCGGCCAGCGTGATTGCTCCTGCTGCGGAGACGAAGGCGACGTAAGCGCCTGGTCGTGACGTGAAGTCGCCGATGCTTTCGCGATTTGTGCCAATGACATAGCCGACCAGGGTCAAGATCAGAGCCCATTGTCCAAATGGTGAGCCCGTCGATGGTGCCAAATCCAAGATAACGCCACCAATAAAACCAAGCAGGATTGAACCTGAAGATTCTTCGAGCGCCATCAACGCCAAAAGCACCGCGAGATAAAAGGAGAACCCAGCAATCGGAAAATTGATTCGCGCCACCGCGGACTCTTGGACCGTAAATACGACAAAGAGAAAGAGCGCACTGCCGATTGCCCGAAACGGACTCACTTGGCCGCCTTCTTCACGCCGGTCGCGGACGGTGTTGGAACCGGTGTCGGAACAGCAGTAGCAGAGCTTTGTGGTGCTGGAAGAGTCCCGGGAGCAGCTGTTGCGGTGACGTACACCGTCACTGTTGGCTCAGGGGTCGGCACCAAAGCGTCGCGCGGATCATGAGCTGGTGGTGCAACGACGACCGTGACCACACCCAAGTCGTTCAAATTCTCAAAGCCGATGACATCCGCTTCCTGTGTCAGCGAAGCGCCATTGGTATTTACTGCAGAGACCCGCCCGACCGGAACACCCGCGACGAACGGTTTGTTTCCATCGCTACCGAGCGAAACCAGCGCGTCGCCAACCTTGATCGTTCCGGCTGGGTCGAGCAATTGAAGAACGAAGTGCGAATCGCCTTGTCCAAGGACAACGCCCACGCTCTGTGTTCCGGCGATGCGAACGCCAATTTTGAAGTTGGGATCTGACATGAGTTCCACGACGGAAGAAGTCGCGGTCGTTTGCTTCACAACGCCAACGATTCCGGTCGAACCCATCACGGTCATATCGGTTGAAATCCCATCAGCGGTTCCCGCATCAATTGTGATTGTCTGACTGAAAGTTGATGCAGAACCGTGCCCGATTACTCGTGCACTGACAACCTTGTAACCACCGTGACCGGCAAGATTGAGCGCGCCACGCAATTTCGCGAGTTCACCTTTTACATCTGCGTTCAAAATCAACTCGTTCGCTAATTTGGCATTCTGTGCCTTGGTCGCGGCGAGTTCTGCCTTGGTCTTTCCGAAATTTTTGATGTCGCTAAAGAAATTGCCGACCGGAGAAAAAAGTGAAGAGACGCCCTTTTGAATCGGCGCCAAGAAAGACTGGGTTGCTGAGCGTGAGCTCTTGGTAAGGCTTACGCCGCGAAGGTCCAGCGTAATAAGAAAAAGAGAGGTAACAAGAAGAATGACCAGTAGCAGGCGAGAACGATTACCTCCTCTACCTGCCACTAGTGCACTCCTTTACATCAAATCGTTCTGAACAATTAATTAACGGCGAGGTTCTGAGATGAGAACCTTCTCGAGCGCTTCGAACTCTTCGACGCACTTGCCCGAGCCCTCGGCGACCGCTTGGAGTGGACGCTCAGAGATATGAATAGGAATGCCGGTTTCACGACGAAGACGCTCGTCCAAACCGCGAAGCAATGCGCCGCCGCCAGTGAGAACAATTCCACGGTTCATGAGATCCGAGGCCAACTCTGGTGGAGTCTTGTCAAGCGTGCTCTTCACCGCGTTAACGATTTGGTTGACCGGCTCTTCAAGTGCCTTGCGAATATCTTCGGCTGAGACGCGGATGATTTTTGGAAGTCCAGTAGCAAGGTCGCGACCGCGAATCTCTGCATCTGGCTCATCCGGAAGTGGATATGCCGATCCAATTGCCATCTTGATTTCCTCCGCGGTGCGCTCGCCCAAAAGCAGCGAGTATTCGCGCTTGACCCAGTCAATAATCGCTTGATCGAGTTCATCGCCACCGACGCGAATCGAAAGTGCAGTAACAATTCCACCGAGCGAAATAACAGCGACCTCGGTTGTTCCGCCACCAATATCGACAACCATGTTTCCGGTTGGTTCGTGAATTGGTAGGCCAGCGCCAATAGCAGCAGCCATTGGCTCTTCGATGATGTAGACCTTCCGTGCGCCAGCTGCGTAGCCAGCATCCTTCACTGCACGCTGTTCAACGCCAGTAATTCCTGAAGGAACGCAGACAACAATACGAGGCTTTGCCAAGTAACGACGACGGTGCACCTTCTGAATGAAGTAGCGGAGCATGCGCTCAGTGGTATCGAAGTCGGCGATAACACCATCCTTGAGCGGACGAATTGCAACGATGTTGCCCGGTGTGCGACCAATCATCTGCTTTGCCTCAAGGCCCACCGCAAGAATTGCACCAGTGTCTTGGTTAACCGCGACAACGCTCGGCTCGTTAAGAACAATGCCGCGACCGCGTACATATACGAGCGTGTTGGCTGTTCCTAAGTCGACCGCCATATCGCGACCAATAAACGACATTCGGTTCTGTTGCTTCTTGCTCATCTGTGACCTTTCGAGCTCTTACTACTTATAGGACGGGGAAGGTAGTTCTAGTTTCTTAAATCTCGTGCTGGTTAAAGCTCTGGAAAAAAGATCGATATTTCTCGGGCGGCAGATTCTGGTGAATCCGAGCCGTGAACGATGTTCTGGACAACCTTGGTTCCTTGGTCGCGGGCCAAATCACCACGAATTGTTCCCGGTTCTGCAACGGTTGGATCTGTAGTTCCAGCCAGCTTTCGGAAGCCCTCAATGACGCGATTACCCTCGGCCACCAATGCAACGATCGGGCCGGACATCATGAATTCAACGAGTGGCTCGAAGAAGGGCTTACCTTGGTGCTCGGCGTAATGACGTTCGAGCAAAGCGCGGTCGGCGTTCATCATTTTCAGCGCGACAACGTGATAGCCCTTTTGCTCAACGCGGCGAATAACCTCGCCCACCAACGAACGACGTACACCGTCGGGCTTGACGAGGATCAGGCTGCGCTCAATGTTTGATGTGCTCACCCGCGTAGTCTAAGGCGAGATAGCGCGAACCGATAATTTAGCTATTTTTCCCTTTATTTGGCGGGCCTTCAGCAAGCAATTTCGCACGGATTGCCTCGCCCTTCCTGCCAACGAAATATGCAAAGCCCCAGAGCATCGCAAATAGGGCGCCCATGAAATACATAGCAGTCACAACCGAGCCGTATGCGATTAACGCGATCTGCAGAACCGTGCCGATATACCATCCCCGCACATTTTTCATTAAGCCCGCGTTCAGCAACAGCAAGAGAGCGAGCAAGCCGCCCAGTGATAGCGCAAGCGCGCCATGGTTATCCATCGCCAACAAGAGCGCAAAGCAC
>DAIPLA010000033.1:1502-8021 GCA_036769465.1 Candidatus Nanopelagicaceae bacterium | reverse complement strand
AATACGCTTTCAAAATCAAATTCATTGCGCAAGGTCTCGGCAAATGAATGAGCGCCATGTGGATTGTGTGCCGCATCAATAATCACGGTTGGGTCGCGGTAGACAACCTCGAATCGCCCGGGAGATTCAACTTTAGTAAACGCGGTCCGCACGACTTCTTCGTCCAATTTAACGCCAGCAAACGCTTCGGCGGCGGCCAGCGCGAGCGCGGCATTAGACGCCTGATGCGCGCCATGTAACGGCAAGAAAATATCGTCGTAATCTCCAAAAATTCCTTGCAGTGAAATGAATTGACCGCCGACGGCGATAGCTCGCTTCTTCACTGCGAACTCAACGCCCTCGCGATAAGGAATCGCCGAGACTTCGGCAACCTTAGATAGCAAAACCTTTGCGACTTCTACGGGTTGGGCCGCAAGAACGACGTGAGTTTCGGGCTTGATGATGCCCGACTTCGTGCGAGCGATCTCTTCAAGTGTGTTTCCGAGGTATTCCATATGGTCATAACCAATTGGAGTAATCACCGACACTTGGCTCGCTACAACATTCGTTGAATCCCACTCACCGCCCATGCCGACTTCAATAATTCCTAGATCCACCGGAAACTCGGCGAAAGCCACAAAGGCCAAGGCCGTAATGGCTTCAAAGAACGAGATTGGGTGCGGCTGTCGACTATCAATCAAATCCAGATAGAGCGCGATGTCGTTATAGGCGGCGATGAACCCCTCGGCCGGGATCGACTTCCCGTTAATCGCAATACGTTCAAGAATGCTTTCTAGGTGGGGGCTGGTGAAACGACCGGTGCGATATCCCAGCTCGCGATGCAGTACATCGATCATCCGTGATGTCGTAGTTTTTCCATTCGTGCCCGTGACGTGAATCGTGGGGTAAGAAAGTTGCGGCGACCCAAGTGCGTCTACTAAAGCGGAGATTCGATCGAGCGAAGGTTCGAGTTTGGTCTCTGGCCAGCGCTTGAGCAACGCCGCCTCTACTACGCCCAGTACTTCTAAGTCGTCGGGGGTTGTCATGCTCTTACTTTGGAAGTGATTCGAGTTGCGCCGTGATGCGCTCAATATCAGCGGTCGTCTGCGCAAGGCGGGCGCGAATTTCTTGCACGACTTCCATCGGCGCCTTCGCCATGAATCCCTCGTTCTCTAGCTTTACCTTTGCGGTCGCGCGATCCTTCTCGGCCGTGGCAAGGTCTTTCGTTAAGCGCGCACGTTCCGCCGCAACATCGACCGCTCCGGTCAGATCGAATTCAACCGTGATCTTTCCAACTTCGATCGTGGCCGAAGGTGCACCAGTAAGGGGTTCCAAACGCGAGACGTGACGAAGCGCGGCTTCGTAATCCGCGAGACCTGCCGCTTCCAAGCCAACGAATTGCGCCGACACCTTGGCCGAAGGCTTGATGCCCTGGTCGTTACGGAAGCGACGTATCTCGGTAATCAATGACTGAATTTGTGCAATCGCCGAAGCCGATTCGCTATTTCGATTCTCGGGATGAGCCTTTGGCCAGTTGGCGATAACCAGGCTCTCGCCGCCAGTGAACGAACACCACAATTCTTCGGTGATGAATGGCATCGATGGGTGGAGCAAGCGAAGAAGTTGATCGAGCACGTGTCCGAGTACGCGCTTGGTGCTTTCGGCTTCGGCGCCGCCGGCGGAGAGTGAAGCCTTCGAAAGTTCGAGATACCAGTCGCAGAAGTCATCCCATGCAAAGTGATACAGAAGTTCGCACGCCTTCGCGAACTCATACTTCTCGAGCAACGAATCGACTTCTTCGATTGTTTCGTCGAGTCGAGTCAGAATCCACTTATCAATCGCGCCGAGCGAAGCGAAGCTTGGAAGATCGCCTGCCACGGTCGCGCCGTTCATCATCGCAAAGCGAGTCGCGTTCCACAATTTGGTGGCAAAGTTACGGGCGCCGCCAATCCACTCTTCGGCCAAGGCTTGATCGGCGCCAGGATTTGCACCGCGCGCCAAGGTAAAGCGCAGCGCATCCGAACCGTACTTATCCATGAATTCAATGGGGTCCACGGTGTTGCCGCGGCTCTTACTCATTTTCTTGCCAAAGCGATCGCGGACTAAACCGTGCAGCGCGATGGTGTGGAACGGCGGAACGCCATCCATTGCGAATAGACCGAACAACATCATGCGCGCGACCCAGAAGAAGAGAATGTCGTATCCGGTCACGAGCACGCTGGTTGGATAAAACTTCTTCACATCATCGGTGGCTTCAGGCCAACCTAACGTCGAGAACGGCCAGAGGCCTGAAGAGAACCAGGTATCGAGCACATCAGAATCCTGCGTGTATCCAGCAGGTGGAACGTCATTCGGACCGCACACAACGATTTCGTCATTCGGACCGTAATACACCGGAATACGGTGACCCCACCAGAGCTGGCGTGAAATGCACCAGTCGTGCATATTGTCGATCCACTCAAAATAACGTGGCGCCATTTCGGCTGGTTCAATTTTTACTCGTCCGTCGCGAACCGCATCACCGGCGGCCTTAGCAAGCGGTGCAACCTTCACAAACCATTGCAAAGATAAACGTGGCTCGACCGTCGTATCGCAACGTTGGCAATGTCCGACCGCGTGAACGTACGGGCGCTTCTCCGCGACGATGCGACCTTGCGCGCGAAGTTCTTCAACCACGGCCTTGCGAGCTTCGAAGCGATCCATGCCATCGAATCTTGTACCGGAATTCGCCATGATGCCGTGCTCGTTCATGATGATCGGCATTTCGATTCCATGACGAGTAGCCATGACAAAGTCGTTAGGGTCATGCGCGCCGGTCACCTTAACCGCGCCGGTACCGAATTCAGGATCCACAATTTCATCGGCGATGATCGGGATGTAACGATTAACCAGCGGCAATAAGACCTTCTTGCCAATCAAATGCGCATAACGTGGATCGTCAGGATGGACCGCGACCGCGCCATCGCCCATCATGGTTTCAGCACGAGTGGTCGCCACGGTGATGGAAACGTCATCATCGCCATAGCGAACTTGGACAAACTCACCAGCATCGTCGCTGTGCTCTACTTCGATATCCGACAACGCCGTCAAACAACGTGGGCACCAGTTGATGATGCGCTCGGCCCGGTAAATCAATCCAGCATCGTAGAGACGCTTGAAAATTTCTAGAACAGACTTCGAGAGTCCTTCATCCATGGTGAAGCGTTCGCGTGACCAATCAACGCTATCGCCGAGGCGCTTCATCTGATCGAGGATTGCGCCGCCAGATTCGGCCTTCCACTCCCAGACCTTTGCGACGAACGCTTCGCGACCCAAGTCATGGCGCGACATTCCTTGCGCGTCAAGTTGCTTCTCGACCACGTTTTGGGTGGCGATACCGGCGTGATCCATGCCCGGTAACCACAACGCCTCGAAGCCCTTCATGCGCTTCATGCGAATCAAAATATCTTGCAAGGTGTGATCGAGCGCGTGCCCGATATGCAAACTGCCGGTGACGTTAGGCGGTGGAATAACTATTGTGAAAGGAGGCTTTGATGAATGCGCGTCGGCACGAAAGTAACCGGCGGCTAACCATTTTTGATAGAGCGGCGCTTCGATATCCGCCGGCGTAAATGACGCGGCGAGGTTAATCGAAGGTTGGTCGCTCATAGCGGGTAAGTCTAGATGAGGTTACGCGCTCTTCTCGTCGCTCGCTTTTTCAGCCTTTTCGCCCTTCTCGGCCTTTTCTGCACGCGACGAACGCTTTGGTCCGCCAGCAGGGCGAGTCACATAAGTAGGAGCAGCCTCTTTGCGCACCGCTTCTGGAGTAACGATAACTTTTTCGATTTCAGGCTTGGAAGGAATTTCATACATAACACCAAGCAGTGTCTCTTCCATGATTGCGCGCAAACCACGGGCTCCCGTTCCGCGCTTGATCGCAAGGTCCGCAACGAGTTCGAGTGCCTCTTGTGAAATTTCAAATTCCACGCCGTCGAGTTCGAAGAGGCGGTGATACTGCTTAACCAATGCGTTCTTTGGCTCGGTCAAGATTTGCATCAAGGTCGCACGATCGAGGTTCTCAACGCTGGTCAAGATTGGCAAGCGACCGATGAATTCCGGAATCATTCCGAACTTCAACAAATCTTCTGGCATAACATCGCCGAAGAGATCGAGCTTTACTTCACTGGAGACAGATTGCAGGGTCGCGTTAAAGCCAACGCCCGCCTTGCCCTTACGTCCTTCAATAATTTTTTCGAGTCCAGCAAAGGCGCCGCCAACGATGAAGAGGATGTTGGTGGTGTCGATTTGCAAGAATTCCTGATGAGGATGCTTACGTCCACCTTGTGGCGGTACCGAAGCTGTGGTTCCTTCGAGAATCTTCAACAGCGCTTGCTGCACGCCTTCACCCGAGACGTCGCGAGTTATCGATGGGTTCTCGCTCTTGCGCGCGACCTTATCGATTTCATCGATATAGATAATTCCGGTCTCGGCCTTCTTTACATCGAAGTCGGCGGCTTGAATCAGCTTGAGCAAAATGTTCTCAACGTCTTCGCCGACATATCCGGCTTCGGTCAAAGCAGTTGCATCAGCGATTGCGAATGGCACGTTGAGCATCCGAGCGAGCGTCTGAGCCAATAGCGTCTTTCCGCAACCGGTTGGGCCAAGAATAAGTATGTTGGACTTTGACAGTTCTACCGCGTCTTCGCGCTTTGAGTCGCCGGATTGAACGCGCTTGTAATGGTTATAGACCGCGACTGACAGAGACTTCTTCGCACGATCTTGTCCGATCACATATTGATCGAGGAAGTCGTAAATCTCTTGCGGCTTAGGAAGTTCTTCTAGACCAAGCGCGCTCGGTTCTTGAAGTTCCTCGATGATGATTTCGTTACAGAGATCAATACATTCATCGCAGATGTAAACGCCAGGGCCGGCGATTAACTTCTTGACTTGCTTCTGCGTCTTGCCGCAGAAGGAACACTTCAGCAGGTCGCCGGTTTCGCCAATTCTCGTGGTCATGGATAAAGGGTAGGACCTGGCCTCGCCTTAGGTACGGTGATTTCGCCTAAAAATGCAGGAACCCTGTTCGCTTATAGACGAACAGGGTTCCTGAAATTATTACTTTTAAATTACCTCGGCGTAATTAAATTACTTGGAGGCCTTACGGCTGGCCAAGACTTGATCGATGATTCCGTATTCAACGGCATCCTTTGCGGTCAAAATCTTGTCGCGCTCGATATCGGCGCCAATTTCTGCAACCGGACGATTGGTGTGCTTGGCGAGAAGCTCTTCGAGCATTTCGCGGATGCGCATCATTTCGCGGGCTTGGATTTCGATATCCGATGCCTGACCGTATGAACCACCGGCTGATGGCTGGTCAATCAAAATACGTGCATGCTCTAGCGCCATGCGCTTGCCCTTTGTTCCACCAGCAAGGAGAACGGCGGCAACCGAGGCTGCTTGTCCTAAGCAGACGGTCATAATGTCTGGGCGAACGAATTGCATCGTGTCATAGATCGCGGTCAACGCGGTGAATGATCCACCTGGTGAGTTGATGTACATCATGATGTCGCGATCTGGATCCATCGATTCGAGCGTCAGGAGTTGTGCCATGACGTCGTTCGCGACGGTGTCATCAATCGGCTGACCCAAGAAAATAATGCGCTCTTCGAAGAGCTTTGTGTATGGATCGAGTCGCTTGTAACCGTACGAGGTCTTCTCCTCGATGGTCGGCAAGACGTAACGAGAAGATATCTCGTTAATGGTTGGAAGGTTGTCAGGGGTGATCATTGGGTTATTCACGCGTTCCACCGCCTCCGGTTACTTGTGATGCAGAGCGAACAACATGATCGAGCAGGCCGTATTTAGCGGCTTCGTCTGCATCGAACCAACGGTCACGATCTGAGTCAGTTGTGATTTGTTCAAAGGTTTGACCAGAGTGCTTCGCAATGAGTTCAGCCATGGTGCGCTTCACTGCTGCGGTTTGCTCGGCTTGGATGCGAATTTCGGTCGCGGTACCACCGACGCCACCCAAAGGTTGGTGCATCAAGATACGCGCATTTGGCATCGCATAACGCTTGCCAGGTGCACCAGCGGTTAACAAGAACTGACCCATCGATGCCGCGATACCCATCGCAACGGTTGCAACGTCGTTCTTGATGTATTGCATGGTGTCATAAATCGCCATACCCGCGGTGACAGATCCACCGGGCGAGTTGATGTAGAGGTAGATGTCCTTCTCTGAATCCTCTGCAGCCAAGAGCAACATCTGTGCGGCGATTGCATTCGCCATCTCGTCGCGTACTTCGCCGACCATGAAAATGATGCGTTCCTTGAGCAGGCGCTGATAGACCTGATCGCTCATGGATCCGCCGAGCGGCGCTGCCCCATCGGCCATCTGTGGTGTTACGAGTTCCACTATTGCTCCCTTAATTCGTTTGCTGCATGAATTCGCGTTCTGCACTACTAGAGACAGTAACAATCTTTAGCGCGAAATGCTTCCGCAATATTGGCGAAAAGCGAGATAAAGGGGGCGTGGGTGTTCGCCTAGAGTGAATTCGACAG
>DAIPLA010000033.1:0-1402 GCA_036769465.1 Candidatus Nanopelagicaceae bacterium | reverse complement strand
AGATTGGCGCTTATTCGGCGTCAGCAGCGACTGGCTTTGGAGCCAGTGCTTCAAGGTCGACCGGCTTGCCTGACTTGGTCACGACCTTCACGCGCGAGAGAACTCCGGCCAACGCCTTTGCGCGAGCAACTTCAGCAACCATGGTGCTGATCTGTCCGGCTTCGGAAACTTCCTTGATGAATTGATCAGGAGTCATTCCATAACGGGCAGATGCGCGAACCAGATACTCGGTCAATTCAGTCTCATTCACCGATACGTTCTCGGCGTCAACAATATTGTCGAACAAGATTTCTTGAGTGAGTTGCTTGGTTGTCTGCTCGGTAACTTCGGCACGGTGAACCGCGTCTTCCAAGCGACCTTCGCCTTCAAGGTGCGCGTTCACTTCTTCTTCAATGATGCGCTCTGGCAATGGAATCGTGATGTCAGCAATCAACTTCTCGACTAACAAGTCGCGCGCATGCGCTCCTTGTTCCAAATGCTTCACGCGCTCGAGGCGAGTAGCGACGTCGGCGCGAAGTTCCGCGAGGGTGTCGAATTCTGATGCGAGCTTTGCGAAGTCATCGTTGAGTTCTGGTAGATCACGATGCTTGACCGCCTTAACAGTGACATCGACCTCGCCCTTCTCGTCATCCTTCTGGCCAACGAGCTTGGTTTCAAACTTCTTTGATTCGCCAGCGGACAAACCTGCGAGCGCCTCGTCCAAGCCATCCACCATGCGGTTGGTGCCGACTTCGTAGGAGATGTCAGAGGCGACGCCGCCCTCGACTTCCTTGCCGTTAATGGTTGCAACTAAATCGATGGTGACGAAGTCTCCGTTTTCAACGGCCTTCTCCACGGTGCTGAGGGTTCCAAAGCGAGCGCGCAAGGCGTCTACTTGTTCTGCGACTTCGTCGTCTGAGACCACAACGTCATCAACGGTGATGGTCATTTCGGAGAAGTTAGGCAAGGTGAGGTTTGGACGGATGTCGACTTCAGCGGTAAACGTCAAAGGCTTCTTCTCGTCGTAATCAATCGCGTTGATTTCTGGACGGCCGATAATGGAAATCTTGTTCTCGCGAAGCGCGTTCGACATAAATGTATTGAGGCCATCATTGACCGCCTCGTTCAACACGGCACGGCGTCCGACGCGTTGGTCGATCATGACGTTGGGAACTTTGCCCTTGCGGAAACCTGGGATGTTGATCTGCTCTGCAAGTGACTTGTATGCACCATCAATAAAAGGTGCGAGCTCTTCAAAAGGAACTTCGATCGAAAGCTTGACTCGAGTTGGTGAGAGGTTTTCGACGGCGCTTTTCACGGGGCTCCTTTGAGGCAAAGAATCGAGAGGATTTTTACTAACTCGTGTTACTGGTCGGGGCGGGGAGATTCGAACTCCCGGTCTCCTGCTCCCAAAGCAGGCGCG
>DAIPLA010000032.1:0-12933 GCA_036769465.1 Candidatus Nanopelagicaceae bacterium | reverse complement strand
AAGACCGCCTTGGTCTTCGGTCAGATGGATGAGCCACCTGGCACGCGTCTTCGCGTTGCTCTCTCGGCTTTGACGATGGCGGAGTACTTCCGCGATGTGCAGAAGCAGGACGTGCTCTTGTTCATCGATAACATCTTCCGCTTTACTCAAGCAGGTTCAGAAGTATCAACACTTCTTGGCCGTATGCCATCTGCTGTGGGTTACCAGCCAACCTTGGCCGATGAGATGGGCCAGTTGCAGGAGCGCATTACCTCAACCCGTGGTCACTCGATTACATCGATGCAGGCAATTTATGTTCCTGCCGATGACATCACCGACCCAGCTCCACACACCACCTTCGCCCACTTGGATGCAACCACCGTGTTGTCTCGTCCAATCTCCGAGCTCGGTATCTACCCAGCCGTGGATCCATTGGATTCGACCTCTCGTATCTTGGATCCTCGTTACATCGGCGAACACCACTTCCGTGTTGCTAACCGCATCAAGCAGATTCTTCAGCGCTATAAGGACTTGCAAGACATCATTGCAATTCTTGGTATCGATGAACTCTCTGAAGAAGACCGTATCTTGGTAGGTCGCGCTCGTCGTATCCAGCGCTTCTTGTCACAGAACACCTTCGTGGCAAAGGTCTTTACCGGTATCGACGGTTCATTCGTTCCATTGTCAGAGACCATCGCAGCGTTCGAAGCGTTGGCTGACGGAAAGTATGACCACATCCCAGAGCAGGCATTCTTCATGTGTGGCGGTCTCGAAGACGTCGAGAAGAAGGCTGCCGAGCTCGCAGCGTCAACCAAGTAGTAGGTAAGGTTAAAGATTCATGGCCGATAACCTCGTCGTAGAAGTAGTCTCACCAGAGAAGCGCGTCTGGTCGGGCGAAGCCACCATGGTTTCTGCTCGCACCCTTGAGGGCGATCTGGGCATCCTGCCTGATCACGCTCCGCTTCTTGGTGTACTCGTCGACGGGGTTGTCACCGTGAAGGCCGCTGACGGCAGCAACAACGAATTCACCATCAACGGTGGTTTTATCTCAGTATCAAATAACCGAGTATCTATCCTCGGCGAGAGCGCTTAGCCGCTCTATACCAGCGTTAAATCCGCTCCACTTTCGCGCCTAGGGCGCAGAGGGCTTCTGCAAAACCAGGGAAGCCACGATCAATATGAAACGCATCCTCCACGATTGTTTCGCCGTCCGCGACTAACCCGGCAAGAACGAGGCCAACGCCCGCGCGAATATCGGTTGCGACCACTGGCGCACCGGACAGTTGGTTTACGCCTTTAATGGATGCGTGATGTCCTTCGACGTGAATGTCGGCTCCCAATCGACCGAGTTCATTGACGAACATAAAGCGACCCTCAAAAACGTTTTCGGTCACTATCGAATTGCCTTCTGCGGTGGCGTTCATCGCGATGATCATGGGTTGCAGGTCAGTCGGAAAGCCTGGATAGGGAAGGGTTGCGACGTCAACGGCGTGAGCGCGCGAATCCATGCGCACGCGGAATCCATCTTCGGTGGTGGTGATGATTGCGCCGGCGTTTGCTAATTTTTCAAAAGGAATTTCTAAATGATCCGGATTAGCACCTCGGACGGTGATGTCGCCTTGGGTAATCGCGGCCGCAAAGGCCCAGGTGCCGGCGATAATTCGATCGGGCAGGGTTGCGTGATCGGCTGGATGAAGCGAAGGCACGCCTTCAATCGTGATGGTCGATGTACCTAGGCCGCTAATCTTCGCGCCCATCGCGTTCAAAAATTCACCGACGTCGACCACATCTGGTTCGCGAGCCGCGTTCTCAATCACGGTCGTGCCTTGCGCAAGGACTGCAGCGGTCATAATGTTTTCGGTGGCTCCTACGGATGGGAAATCGAGCTCGATTGTTGCACCGGTTAATCCGTTCGGTGCTTTAGCGACAACAAAGCCGTGTTCAATCGTGGCCGTGGCGCCGAGCGATTCAAGGCCGCGAATATGTAAGTCGAGTGGACGAGGACCAATCGCATCGCCGCCGGGGAGAGCGACTTCTGCCTCACCGACGCGTGCAACGAGGGGACCCAAGACGTTAATTGAGGCGCGCATTTTGCGAACCAGGTCGTAATCGGCGCGGTGAAGCGGCGCGGCCGGAACGGTAATCGTGACCGACGACCCAACATGAGTAACGACGCAGCCCATTCGCTTGAGCAATTCAGACATGATCTCGACATCGGCGATATCAGGGACATTGGAGATAGTGAACGTTCCTTCGGCCAACAAAGTGGCCGCCATCAGCTTGAGAACAGAGTTTTTAGCTCCGCCGACGTGAACCTCACCGCGCAGGCGACAGCCGCCCACAATGCGGAATTTGTCGCTCATGAGGCACCTATCCATTCCGCTAGCGAGTCGAATCTCCTCGGTATTAACTCATCCGAGTGGTCGTATCGTACCGAGTGAAATAGGCTCACCCCATGGTTAATCTGACGCGTATCTATACAAAAACTGGCGATGATGGCACCACCGCATTGGGGGACATGAGTCGAACCTCCAAGAACGACCCTCGCCTCGAGGCATACGCGAATGTCGATGAAGCGAACTCCAGCATTGGCGTTGCGCTTGCGCTCGGTCAGATCACCGACGAAGGCGTCATCAAGCTTTTGGTACGCATTCAAAACGACCTCTTCGATGTGGGAGCCGACCTGTGCACTCCTGTCGTCGACGAACCTAAGATTGAACCGCTTCGCGTACTTGAATCACAAATTACTTATCTGGAAGAACAGATTGATCACTACAACGCGAGTCTGACCGAATTGCGGAGCTTTGTTCTGCCTTCCGGCACACCGGCTTCGGCGTTGTTGCACGTTTCGCGCACCGTTGTTCGTCGCGCCGAGCGTTCCACCTGGCACGCCATCCACTCGTTTGGCGCGGGCGTAAATCCATTAACGGCTAAGTATCTAAATCGTTGCTCGGATTTGCTCTTTGTTCTAGCTCGCTATCTCAACAAAGACGCTGGCGATCAGTTGTGGGTGCCGGGAGCTAACCGCTAACACCTTTTATTGGTTGCTGGGTATTACTTGCTGGGATAAGCGACGTAATTATTGTCGGGAATCTGAGCTGGCGGTTTTGTGCCGCTCGATTTTGACCAACAGAGCGCCTTGCTCGGAACCACTCGGTCGCCCGGTGTTATCGGGAGTGGGCTCACCAGGTAGTTTGTAATTATTTGTCTCGCCGCCGTGCCTGGCGCAAAAGTTTTGAGCGTTCCGCGAATAAGAGTGTTGCTCGTGGTCGTATCCACCAAGCCGTAAAGAGTGGAATCAACCTCCCACCAATCGCATCCGGTTTCGGATCCGAGTTGAACTACTCCACAGACCTGGGTACTGCAGAGTTGGGAGTCCTTGTATAAGTCTGAGGTGCTCGACGCAGCGGAGAGGGCGCCAACCAAGGCGGAGGCGCTCACTTTGTAATTGATGTATACGCCTTGTTCGCTATAAAAATTGGCGGGCGGCCACGACGGCGCGGGCGAAGGAATCGGGGCGACGTATCGTCGCTTATACACATGGCGCACATATCGCTTTACGGAGGACGAGTGCGTGGAAGTGGTGGTTCGTTTAGCAGGCGTTGAGCTTTTTACCTTTGGCTTGCTGACCGTTGGAAGCAAGCTTGGCTTATGTGTGGTCGCCTTTGGCGCAGGCGTCGCGGCGGTTGCTTGAAAGCAGACCGTGGTCAATGCAGCCACTATGACTGCTGTAATGAATCGACGCATTATTTATCGGACCACTTAAACGAACGACGTGCCCACACGGTTCCGATTACGGTCCACGCCAGAAGAATCAGCGCGATTTTGGGAATCTCCCAGGAGTGACCCGGTTCCTTGGCGGCGAAGGTGTCAGGGAGAAATACCGAACGCATTCCCTGCGTCAGCCATTTCAAAGGAAATAGCGCCGCGAACTGTTGCATCCAGGTAGGCAGGCTTGAGAAGACAAAGAAGACGCCGCTTAAGAATTGGAGCACAATCACAATCGGAGAGACGACGGCCGAAGCGCCACGTCCGGTCTTTGGAATTGATGAAAATGCGATGCCGAGCACCGTTGAACAAATGCTGCCGAGAACGATCAACCAACCAAAGCGAATCCATCGATCGGCGGTGGTTGGTAGGTGCAATCCAAAAAATAGTCGCCCCATCGCCACCAAGATCGCGACCTGAAAGAGCATCGCGGCCGTGACGACGATTGCCTTACCGATGAAATACGAGATCGGAGACATCGGCGTTCCACGAAGTCGCTTCAGTGCTCCAAAGTCGCGCTCTATCGGAATCATGATTGCGAGCTGTTGGAAGCCGGTATTCACTAACCCGGAGGCAACCATGCCAGCGACGAAATATTGCGAAAAGCTGACCCCCGGCGCGATATTGTTCTTAAAAACCGAGCCAAAGATGAAGAGCAAGAGCACGGGGAAAAATAGCGTGAAGACCACGGATTCGCGCTGGCGAAGAAACATCTTGATTTCAATTCCGCCTCGAGCAACGCCAACTTTGAGGACCGATGGCTTGCGAATATTCACATCGCTCATTGCTGGCCACCAATCATTGTTAGATAGATATCTTCTAGCGAGGGGCGCGAGACAATAAGCTCGTCGACCTTTCCGCCTAACCGAGCGGATAGCTTCACGACATCGGCGGCCGGATCGGTGCTTTCCATCCGTTGTGTTTCACCGTTTTCCACCCAGGATACGACCGCTAGCGCTCGGTGGCGTCCCCCCAAAGTTTGCGGTGTGGCTATCTCAACAATTTTTCCATTCGCGATGACCGCGACCCGGTCCGCCAGAGCCTCGGCCTCATCGAGGTAATGCGTGGTCAAAACAATTGTCGTGCCGGATTCTCGAAGCGCGCGAATTAAATCCCAAAATACTCGGCGTGCCTCGGGATCGAAGCCGGTGGTCGGTTCGTCCAAGAAGAGGATTTCTGGAGATCCGATGATGCCCAACGCGACGTCGAGTCGGCGCCGTTGCCCGCCAGAAAGCGAGAGGACTTTGGCATCTCGTTTCTCGGTCAATCCCACCGAATCAATAACATCATCAGGATTTTTAGGATTGGCGTAATACTTTGCGAAGTGGGCGACGCTCTCGAATACCGTCAGGTCTGCGACATCGTTAGTCGATTGCAGGACGATTCCGATTCGGTTTCGCCATTCGCGGTCGGTTCGACCAAGCCGCCCTGGATCCGCGCCAAGCACCGAGACCTCGCCTGAATCGCGATCGCGGTAACCCTCGAGGATTTCTACTGTCGTAGTCTTGCCCGCTCCGTTGGGGCCGAGAATGGCGAATATTTCACCGGATTTAATCTCAAGGTCGATTCCATCAACGGCCTGCTTGGTTCCGCTTTTTGTGGTGTAACTCTTTCGTAGCCCGCGGACCTCGATTGCGATTCCGGATGAGCTTTGCATGGTCACATCTTGCCATCTAACTTAGACTTGCGTCATGAGCCCGCGTAGAAATCACCCTCCCAAGAGAGGTAAAGGCGGCTCGAAAAATTCTGATGATTCTCAGGAAGAGCGTGATTTCAATCTCGGCTACGAGACAATTGAAGAGCATCCTGATGGCGATTATCACGTTCGCCGCATAACGGGTTCTAGTTCAACTAAGCCGTATCGATGCCCGGGGTGTGATCAACTGATTCCGACCGCGACGCCGCACACCGTCGCCTGGATGGAGGACGACATTGATAGTCGTCGCCACTGGCATAACGCGTGCTGGGCAAAGAAGAATGACCGAAAGCCACGGACTGAGCGAACTCGGAACGCGCCGCGATACTAGGTATTAACCCAAGCCCTTGCTGTGCAGTAGTTTTACGGTCTTCTTAATAAAGCTATCTGCGAACTTAGTGCGCTTGAAGGTCGTGAAAGCGATTGGAATCGAAAACAACTCTTTGACGACGGTCCGAGGATAGGTGAATTCCAGTAAGCCTTCGGGTCCATGGATACGTCCATAACCGCTATCTTTCACGCCGCCAAACGGAACCGCCGCAATCGCAGCAAAGGCGATGACGGAGTTGATGGAGACCATTCCGGTCTGAAGTTTTGAGGCTATGGCGCGGCCCTGGCGCTTGGACCAGACGGATGCACCAAGACCATAGGACGTTGCGTTGGAGAGTCGAATCGCTTCGTTGATATCCGCGACTCGATTAATGGTGAGGGTAGGGCCAAAGGTCTCTTCGGTAATCGCGGTAGAACTCTGATCGACATCCACCATGATGACTGGTTGCACGTATCGATCCGTCACAGATTCTGGTCCACCTATTAAAAACTTAGCGCCGTTGCTCTTTGCGTCGGCAATGTGGCTGGCGATAACGCCGAGCTGTGATGGCATGGTCGCCGGACCGTAGTTACCGTCCGGGCCTGCACTGATTGCTTGTGCCATAGACGTGATTTCTGCGATGAATTGATCCGCTACTTCCTTCACGACATAGACACGCTCCGCGCCGATGCAAGTTTGTCCGGCGTTAGACATCGCAGACCAGAGCGCGTACTCGGCCGCCTTCTTCACATCCGCGTCCGCGGCCACAATCACAGGATCCTTGCCGCCGCATTCCAACACCACCGGAATCATGCGCTCACCACACGAGGCCGCAACCTTTTTTGCTGTACGAGTCGAGCCCGTGAACGAGACCTTATTAACCGCGCTCTGCGTTAACGCGCGGCCGGTATCGGGCAATCCGGTGACAACCGTAAAGAGATGATCGAATGGTGTTACCTCGTTGAAAGTTTCTTGTAAGAAGATTGCGACTCCAGGCGTGTATTCACTCGGCTTGAAGACCACGGCGTTGCCCGCAGCAAGAGCGTATGCGATTGAACCCATCGGCGTGAAGACCGGATAATTCCACGGTCCAATTACGCCAACGACGCCGAGCGGAACCCGTTCGACTCGCGAGCTCATGTTAAACATTAGTAATCCCGAAGGACGACGGGAGGCTGCTAAAACTCTTTGGGCATTACTCGCCGCCCACGATAGATGTCCGATGGCGAGCGTTGCTTCCAACGTTGCATCGCTAATGGGTTTGCCTGTTTCGAGTGCGATGGTCGAGGCGAGTGCGTCCAAATTCTTAGTCAACGCCGAACCCCACGCCTTCAGCACGCTCTTACGCTTTGCGGGCCCCAGGTTTTGCCACATCACTGCTGCGTGCTTGGCAGCGGAGACCGCGGCATCGACCTCGGCAGCGGTGGTGTTTCGATACCGAGCAATTTCTGCGCCCGTTTTAGGATTGAAGCTGGCGAAGCTCTCGGCAGAGGATCCGGTGGATGAAGTGACGTGGTCGGTGATGGTCATTTCCCAAGACTAAACTTATTTCGTGTCAGAGTTAATACGCCCCAGCACTGTTTTGCCCGCGATTCGGCGCCCCTTCACCTTTCGCACGCACGACGGCCTGACTTTGGTGGGCGAGGTCGCGACTCCAGAAGGCGAACGCACGGGCTCGATTCTCTGCCTGCATCCGCTGCCCACCGCGGGCGGAATGATGGATAGCCACATCTATAAAAAAGCCGCGAACCGCTTGCCGGCTATGGCGGGCATCGAAGTTATTCGCTTTAACACGCGTGGTACCTCATCCGAACAAGGAACGAGCGAAGGCGAATTCGGCGCTGGCGATACTGAGGTTCACGATGTTGAGGCAGCCATCAACTACTGTTTCGATGAATTAAAAGTCGAAAAGCTATGGGTGGTCGGTTGGAGTTTCGGAACCGATCTTGCGTTGCGTCATGCAAGAGATTCACGCGTGCAAGGTCTGATCTTGCTCAGTCCACCGCTTCGATCCACAACCGTGACCGATTTAGCTTTTTGGGCGGACGACGGCCGTCCCATCACCGCGTTGATTCCAGAGCATGACGACTATCTCAAGCCCGATGCCGCACGGAGTTCGTTCGCGGTTGTTCCACACATCAATTTAATCGCGGTCGATGAGGCAAAGCATTTGTGGGTAGGGGAGCCTTCGGTTTATCGGGTCTTGTCGGAAATTACCGCGATTGTTGCGCCCGAGCGCCTGCCGTTGCCTACCGAAATTTAATTACGACTGATCCGCGCGCGGATAGACAACTTCCTCGACGATCAACAACACCGCAGCCGCCATGGGCACCGCCAGAATTCCGCCGACAAGTCCGAGCAAACTAGTACCCACCAGCGCCGCAATAATCGTGACCAGTCCGGGCAGCGAGAGTGATTTACGCATGATGCGCGGCATGATCAAATAGTTTTCGATCTGTACGTAGACCAAATAGCAAAGGAATGCGATCAGCGCCGTAACCGGTGACTTGGTGAAGGCGATGATGGTGACCACAGTAATACCGAGTAAATGTCCGATCAATGGAATCAATCCGCAGAGAAAGACCAACATCGCGAGCGCGGTCGCATAAGGAATGCGGAGCGCTAAACCAAGTATGAGCGCGAAAATTCCCGCAAAGAATGCGACCGTAGCCTGGCCGCCAACGAACGCGCCGACGCGGAAGATAATTGCATCGCTCAGCTTGGTAACGCGCTCACGACGCGAGGCTGGGACCAATCGGTAACCCACTCGTGTGACCTTGGGTAAAGAGGCGAGAAAGTACAAGGTGAGAACCAAAATCGTCAGGGCCGAAATAGCACCTGACACGACCGCCTTGCCGACACCGATGACTCCGCCAAAGGCTGTCATGACGAGCTGACCATTCTTCACCGAAGCGCTGATCTTCTTTTGAAGCGAATCGATAATGCCGTAATGAGTGTTGAGGCTATTGAGAAATGAGTTGTGCTTGAGATCCGAGACTAATTGGGGCGCGTTTTTTATCAGAGAATTCGCCTGATTGATCGCGGGCGGAATTGCTACCGCGGCGAAAATTCCGACTACTCCCACCACGATGGCGACAATTGCCCCTACCGCCAGACCGCGCGAAAGACCGCGCCGTTGAAAAAACTTAACGGCCGGGTCGAGTCCCGCGGCCAGAAAGAGCGAAACAATTATGAGAACGAATACCTGACTGGCCGAAGCAAGCGCGCGCAATAGCGTGATTGCGCAGACGCCACCCGCGGCGACAAGAAAACCAAAGTAAAAGGGGTGCGAGCGATCCAGCGGCTCACCGAGCGCTCCTAAATCTTCTGGCGCCTTAGCCTTCGCTACTTTTTTGATTCGCTTGGTGATAGCCATGTAGCGATTTTAGCGCGCACATTCTTCAGACCACTAGAATTCAGACGTGAGTGGGCTACGAATAACCGGATTGGCCGAAGAGATGGCATCTTTGGCACGGTTGCCGTGGTCAAAGCCGCTCGAAGAGTGGCCGGAAGACGAATCGCTTACCTCGATGCGCGGTATTTCGAGGCATATTGTCCGTTTGGTTCGCGCCGCACCTGATGCCGAAGAAGTCTATGCGGTTAAAGAAACGGTCCCTGAATTCGCGAATCGCGAATATACAACGTTGCGCGAGCTCAACAATAGGTTGGCACCATCGGTCGAACCAGTAGCGGTTATCGATGGTCGCGTCGATGAAAATGGCGATCCACTTCCGACGGCCTTGGCGACTCGGTACTTGCCGTATTCGCTTCCGTATCGCGTCATCCTTTCCGGTTCGGTCACGCCGTATGAAATCGAAAGTATGGCCAGCGCGCTTGCGCTGTTGCTTGTAAGACTCCACTTGTTGGGATTTTGGTGGGGCGATTGTTCGCTCTCCAACACGCTCTTTCGTCGCGACGCTGATCAATTCGCTGCTTATCTGGTGGACGCCGAGACCGGCGAATTTCAAAACCATTTGAGCGATGGCCAACGCGAACATGATCTGGATATCGCGCTATTTAATGTGGCGGCAGAGCTTGATGATTTAGCGCACGCCGGTGTTCTCTATCCGGGCCTTGATCCAATCCGCGCGAGCGAGGCGGTGATTCGGCGTTACCGTCGATTGTGGAAGATGCTCAAGGAGCCACAGATTCTCGACCCGAGCGATCGCCACGCAGTTGAGAAGGCGATGCGTTCACTTCAAGACCTGGGATTCGCGGTCGAAGAAGTTGAAATCGCGGTGGATGGTGAAAAGGGTGCGCTGAAGTTCTCACCAAAGATTGTTGCCGCGGGATATCACCAGAATCGTTTATTCCAATTGGTAGGAATCACGGTGGAGGAGTTGCAGGCCAAGCGCATGCTGGCATCGTTTGACCGATTCCGCGGTCGCGAAACCAAACCGTTGCCGCCGATCGAGGACAGTGCGCGTCGTTGGTACAACGAGGTCTATTTGCATACCGTCAATCAGGTTCCGGAAGAGTTACGCGGTCGAGTGGAACCCGCTCAGGTATTCCATGAGATTCTCGAGCACCGTTGGTATTTGGGCGAACAAGCCGGACATGACCTTGGCCTCGCGCACGCCACCGAGGATTACATCGCGAATATTTTGCCGTTCCGTACCGATTACGGAGTGGAGAGCGCATCGTGAGCAACCCACAACTTCCAAAGAATTTCGCGCGCGCGGTTGATCTTTCAACGCTGGGAAAGTCGGCTGCGGCGGCGCCGCAAGCGGGAGTTGTGCTGACCGAAGCCAATTTAGTTAATGAGCTTTTGCCGCTGACGCATCAGATCGTCGCAATCGTTATTTGTTGGTCGCCGCGTAGTCCTGAATCTGTGAAGTTGGTCGAGTTGCTTGGTGGATTGCAGAAAGAGGATGTGCTTGACGACGGCCGTCCGCGCTGGATTCTCGGCACGGTCAATGTGGATGCCGAGGCCGCGCTCGCCACTGCGTTGCAGGTAAAGGCGGTTCCATTCGCGCTCGCGATTATTCAAGAACAAATGGTTCCGCTCTTCGAAACGATTCCGACACCGGATCAAGTGAAGCTCGTCATTCAGAAAGTATTGACGTTAGCGGCAGAACGAGGAGTAGGCGAGGCGCCGGCGCCAACCGAGAGCGAAGCACCGGTAGAAGAAGCGCCCGAGCCGGAAGAGCTCGAGGCAATCGCGGCGATTGAGTCCGGCAACTTTGCCGCGGCGGTCAGCGCGTATAAGAAGTGGATTGCGCGCGCGCCACAAGAACAGATGGCGAAGCTCGGACTCGCTCAAGCCGAGTTATTGCAGCGTATTGACGGTGTCGATTTAGCGCAGGCGATTGCTAATGCGGATCGAGATGCGACAAATATTTCGGCCCAGCTGTTAGGTGCAGATGCATCGGTGGCGGTGGGGGATTACTCGGCGGCTTTCGAACGCCTAATCCGTACCGTGAAGCAGAGCGCCGGCGATGATAAAAAAATTGTGCGCGATCATCTTTTGGGGCTCTTTAACTTGGTTGACGCGAACGATCCAGAATTAGGTCCAGTAATAATAAAAGCGCGCCAGCAGTTAGCCAGCGCGCTCTTTTAGTTCTTAATTATTCGCGAATCAGCCAGAGCCCTCGGTGTTGCCTGGGTCAGCGGCGCTCACATCGTGAATGCGGTACTTATCAAGCGCTTCTCGTACCGTCTTGGCTTTGACATTACCAGCGGCCGCAAGTTGCGACAGTGAAGCGACAACAATTGATTCGGCGTCGACCTTGAAGTGGCGACGAAGCGCGCCACGAGTATCGGACATTCCGAATCCATCGGTACCCAATGAATAGAACTCGCCCGGAACCCATGGTGCGATCTGGTCTTGCACGCTGCGCATAAAGTCAGAGACCGCGATGACGGGTCCTTCAGCGCCACGAAGCTTCTTGGTGATGTACGCAGTGCGTTGGTCATCAGGATTGAGCAAATTGTGGCGATCAACCGCAAGGCCATCACGACGAAGCTCGTTCCATGAGGTAACCGACCACACATCTGCCGCCACATCCCACTCATCGGCCAACAATTGTTGCGCCTTCAAAGCCCAGTTCATGGCGACACCGGACGCGAGAAGTTGGACCTTCTTTTTGCTCTTGTGTTGTGAAGGTGCATACAGGTAAATGCCGCGGAGCAAACCTTCAACGTCGAGGTTGGCTGGTTCGGCTGGTTGTACGTATGGCTCGTTATAGACGGTCATGTAGTAATAGACATTCTCGCTATTGACGCCATACATGCGACGCAATCCATCCTTCACGATATGACCGACTTCAAAGGCGAAGGCCGGGTCATACGCAATAACAGCGGGGTTGGTCGATGCAAGAAGAAGAGAGTGTCCATCTTCGTGCTGGAGACCCTCGCCATTCAAGGTGGTGCGACCAGCAGTAGCGCCGAGGACGAATCCACGCGCCATTTGATCCGCCGCTGCCCAGAAGGCATCTCCGGTGCGCTGGAATCCGAACATCGAATAGAAGATGTAGACCGGAATCATCGGGACGTCGTGCGTGCTGTACGAAGTTCCTACCGCGGTAAAAGACGCAGTTGATCCGGCTTCGTTGATACCTTCGTGAAGGATGACGCCAGAGGTGGATTCCTTGTACGACAGAATCAATTCACGGTCTACCGACGTGTATCGCTGCCCATGAGGGGAATAAATCTTTAGCGACGGGAACAACGAATCCATTCCGAAGGTTCGCGCCTCGTCCGGAATGATCGGTACAAAGTGCTTGCCGATTCCTTCGTCTTTCAACAAATCCTTTAACAAGCGGACGAAGGCCATGGTTGTCGCGACTTCTTGTTGGCCCGATCCACGGACCACTGATTCGTAGGCCGAATCGGATGGCTGCGGAAGTGGCTTGGAATCCTTACGACGTGATGGCACAGATCCGCCTAGCTTTCCACGGCGCTCCATCATGTACTTGTACTCAGGTGAGTCAACGCCTGGGTGGTAATACGGAGGCAACTTCGCATCCAGATCTTCATCCTTGATAGGAATCTGCAAGGTGTCGCGGAATCCCTTCAGGTCATCCAGCGTCATCTTCTTCATCTGGTGGGTCGCGTTGCGAGCCTCGAAATGCGAACCAAGCGTCCAGCCCTTGATGGTCTTTGCAAGGATGACGGTAGGGCGTCCTTGATGTTCGGTCGCAGCCTTATATGCGGCATACAACTTGCGGTAATCATGGCC
>DAIPLA010000031.1:9204-12937 GCA_036769465.1 Candidatus Nanopelagicaceae bacterium | reverse complement strand
GGCAATTCATCTGGAGAGCGACCTCGTCATCATTCGACCTATCGACGTAGCGGATGCTGAGGAGTTGTGGGTGAACACTGGTGGCGATGCCGCGCTCTGGAAATGGGTACTGACTGATGGGCCTATTCCACAATCGGTCGACGAAATGCGGGCTCTTATTGCATCACTTTTGACTCGCGATGCCGAAGGCAAGCGAATGACATTCGCCGTGATTCAGAAGAGCTCCGGCCAGGTCATCGGTTCAACGTCGTACTTGGATCCGAATGCTGCGCAAAAATCGCTAGAGATCGGCTCCACGTTCTATGGGGCAACGGCTCGCCGTACCGGGGTAAATACACATTGCAAATATTTGTTGATGCGTCACGCATTCGAAACCATGGGGTACGAGCGTGTTCAAATTAAAGCAGATAACACGAACGCTGTTTCGTTGGCTGCCATCGCCCGAATCGGCGCTAAACAAGAAGGAATCATTCGACATGACCGCAAGCGTCGGGATGGCACATGGCGCGACGCCGTCTACTTCTCCGTCATCGCGCCCGAATGGCCCGAAACTAAAGCCCATATCGAAAAACTGATGGCTCGTGATAGCTTCGCATCATGAACCTCAGTGAAGTAGTCACCGCATACGAACAAGCAACCCAGCGATATTTGGATGTTGTCGAATCTCTTTCAAGCAAGGATCTCGATAAGTCGAAAACCGGTGGCTGGACGCCACGACAAATAATTCACCACGTTGCCGATAGCGAAGCGCAGTCCTACGCACGCCTCCGCCGATTGATCGCCGAACCCGGCAGCGAAATTCAAGGGTACGACGAAGGGGGATGGGGCGAGAACGAAACACTTGGGTATCGCGTCCTCCCGATTGATAACTCGGTCGCGGTAACGATGACGGTGCGCACCGCCTCGGCAGACATATTGAAGCGAATTACGGAATCGCAGTTATCTAATTTCTGTGTTCATTCAGAATCTGGCCCGTTTACCTTGCAACGCTGGATTGAGGTGTATTCAAAGCACCCGGTGGACCACGCGAACCAAATTATTGCTGAGCTTTAACCACTCGGTATTGAGCGAGCGTTGAATCGGTCGCGTATGCGATTCGAACACCAGCAGCTTTGGTCGTAGCCAAGCCTTCAACAATCTGTTCGGTCAGAATTTCGCCCGGCGCCACAACGGCTACCCCAGGTGGGTACGGCGCGATTAAATCGGCAGATACTCGTCCGATTGCATACTTGGCGTCAACCAATTCCGTATCTGCGAAGTACGCTTCGCGCATCGAGATTCCGCGGGTAGGAACGACCGACCAACTCAATGACGTGGCCGATGGTCGTGGCGATTGTTGTTGTGACTTCAGAATCGGAATCAACGCAGAGGCTAAGCGAGAGAAATCTTCAGCCGTGTCGGTCAACGTAGCTAAGAAGACCACGGTGTCGCGATCCGCCATTTCGACGCGAATGCCGGCGGCGCCCAACGCTTTTTCGATGTCAACACCCGAAGCGCCTAACTGATTGGCGCGTAAAACAACCTTGACCGGATCAAAGCGACCAGGTGCAAAATCTGATGGGTTCAGAAATATCGACAAATCAAATTGTGATTGAACATCAGACTTAAATGAATTCACATTCGTGATTAATTCACCGAGGAGTTCGGCGCCGCGATTTTGGAGCAGCGCCCGTACGGCATCGATGGAGGCGAGCGGAGCGCCGGCTGGTGAAGTTGTGTGGGTAGTCTCGAAAGATTGTTCAACCCGAGCCAAATTCAAATACTTACCCTGCGCCAAGAGCAGTGCGCTCGCGCTATATCCCGGAAGCGCCTTATGGACGCTGGTGATCAGCGCGTCCGCGCCGAGTTGAAGGCAATGCCGGGGGAGTTGATCGTTGAAACCAAAATGCCCGCCCCAAGCGGCATCGACAACCACTGGAATGGAGCGTGAGTGCGCTTCAGAGATGAGCGCGGATAAATCAGAGAGAGTGCCGAGATACCCGGGCTCGGTGAGTAAAAGCGCGATTGGGTTTTGGTCGATCACCTTCTTAAATTCGGTGACCGAAATGCCGGTCGGAACTCCAGTGGCTTCATCGATATCGGGCGATAACCACAACGGCTCGAGTCCTGCCAAAACTAGTGCCGAAAGAACGGATCGGTGCGCGGTGCGCGAGACCGCAATCTTGTCGCCCGGTTTTCCGAGCGCCAAAATAATTGCCTGATTGGCGTGGGTCGACCCTCCGGTCGAGAAGCGCGCGTAATCAGCGCCCCACAGTGCGGCGGCAAGGTGTTCAGACTTCTTTAAGACTTGGTTGGTTAATTTGATCTCGTCCAACCCGCCGTAGAGCGGAGTGTCGCTGTCGACAACCGCGCCTAAGCCTGCGTCTAACCGAGCGGCCTTCTGCTTGTGCCCAGGGATGGTGAACGGTGTGCGCTGGCTCTCAAAATAAGAAAGGTAAGCGTCCAGCAACGGAGCGCTCGCGCGGAGTTCACTTTGTGGGCTCATGGGCTTAAGCCTAACTTCACTTTTCTCTGACCGATCTCAGGGCGCTCGCGCCGCCCCCGTGGCTTTAGACTTTAGCCATGATCGATACAGATGCAGTTCCACAGGTTCGCCGTGTAGTTACCGCTATCCCAGGACCGAAGTCAGCCGAAGTGTTGAAGCGTCGCACCGAAGCAACTTCCGGAGGACTAGGAATGGCGCTACCGGTTATCGTGGAGAAAGCGCATGACGCAATCCTGCTTGATATCGACGGCAACCAAATTATTGATCTCGGATCAGGAATCGGCGTGACCAACGTCGGCAACAGCGCTCCGCGCGTTGTCGATCGAGTCATTAAGCAAGTACAGCAATTTACTCACACCAACTTCACCACCGCGCCATACGAGAATTACATTGAAGTCTGTGAGTGGTTAAACAAGAACACCCCAGGAACTTTTGCAAAGAAGTCAATGCTCGCCAACTCTGGTGCAGAAGCGGTTGAGAATGCAATCAAGATTGCTCGCCATTTCACCAAACGTCAGGCAATCGTTGTATTCGAGCACGCGTATCACGGCCGTACTAATTTGACGATGGCGCTGACCGCAAAGAACATGCCTTACAAAGAAGGCTTCGGTCCATTCGCAAATGAGATTTATCGCATGCCGATGCCATATTCATATCGTTATGAGGGAAATCTCGCGAAGATCACCGAAGAATCCCTCGAGCATGTAATTCACAAAATTGAGAAGGAAATCGGCGCGAAGAACCTTGCTGCAATCTTGATCGAGCCAATTCAAGGCGAGGGTGGATTCATCGTTCCGCCGGCAGGATTCTTGCCAGGACTCCAGAAGTTTGCGAACGAGAACAAGGTTTTGTTTATTGCGGACGAGGTTCAATCAGGATTTGCTCGCACCGGAGACCTATTCGCCTGCAACCATGAGGGCGTTGTTCCAGATATCGTCATTACGGCAAAGGGAATCGGTGGCGGATTGCCACTGGCCGCGGTCACCGGACGTGCAGATGTTATGGACTCCAGCCACGTAGGAGGCCTCGGCGGCACTTACGGCGGAAACCCACTCGCGTGCGCTGCTGCGCTTGGCGTCTTTGAAACGATCGAAGAAGAGAAGTTGGTTGAGCGTGCACGTATGCTCGGTGGAATCCTCTCGACGCGTTTAACCGAGATGAAGAATAAGTATTCGGTTATCGGTGAAGTGCGCGGTCGCGGCGCGATGCAAGCGATTGAGCTTGTAAAGCCAGGCTCTAAGGAGCCGA
>DAIPLA010000031.1:0-9104 GCA_036769465.1 Candidatus Nanopelagicaceae bacterium | reverse complement strand
GGTCGCGGCGCGATGCAAGCGATTGAGCTTGTAAAGCCAGGCTCTAAGGAGCCGAACCCTGAGGCGATGGCGAAAGTCATTAAGCATTGCCAACAAAATGGCGTGCTCATTCTGACCGCTGGTACATACGCCAACGTCATTCGGTTCTTGCCACCATTGGTTATCACCGAGGCGCTGTTGAATGACGCGCTCGACGTACTCGATGCCGGCTTTGCAGCCCTCTAATTCCACCGAGTCGCTAATTCCACCGAGTCGCTAATTCCACGAAGAATGCCTAACTCCGTACCCAACAAGCGGGTCGATGTTTATCTTAAGAAGGAAGCTCGCTGGCCAGAAGAGCTCGAGTTCCTACGCGAGATCGCGCTTTCGACCGGATTAACCGAGGACCTCAAATGGGGTCAACCGTGCTACACCTTGGATAACCGAAACATCTTTCTGCTTCATGGCTTTAAAGAATATTTCGCGGTCCTTTTCATGAAGGGCGCCGTAATGAAAGACCCAAAGAAGCTGCTGATTCAACAGACCGAGAATGTGCAAGCGGGCCGTCAGATGCGCTTCACCTCGCTCAAAGAAGCCACCAAGGCGAAGGCGACGATTAAGGCCTATATGAAAGAGGCGATCGCGGTTGAGGAATCCGGCGTACAAGTGCCGGTCAAAAAGGCGACGGATTACACAATTCCAGCGGAAGTGATCGCTGGGCTTAAAAAGGTTCCAGGACTGACCGTTGCATTTAAGAAATTAACGCCTGGTCGCCAACGCGCGTACTGCCTACATTTCATGGGCACGAAAGTCGAAGCGACTCGGAATTCACGCATCCAAAAAGCGGCTCCGAAAATTTTGGCTGGCAAAGGGTTAAATGACTGACTCGGTTCGGGTGGATGAACTAACCCCCGACGATTGGGAGCGGTTTCGTTCAATTCGACTGCGATCCTTGAAGGCGAATCCCGAGGCCTTTGGTGGCAAGTTCGACGTCGAATCAGATTTGCCCGAACAACATTGGCGCTCAGAGCTGGTTAAGTCCGACGGCCTGATTGCATCGATCGATGGTCATGACGTGGCAATGATGTATGTCGAAATCTTGAAGGGTGATCACGGCGCGACATGCTGGATCGGTGGATGTTGGAGTGACCCCGACTACCGCGGTCGAGGCGCCTTTCGAGCACTCTTTGAGTATCTCGATAGTCGCGCTGGAGAGAAAGATTGGTCACGACAGGGGCTCGGAGTGTGGGCGGATAACGAGCTCGCGATTGCGGCTTACAAAAAACTTGGATTTGAATTCGCGGGCGAAAAAATGCCTAGTGAAAGCCAGCCGGGTCGGTTCTACACCCACATGGTTCGAGACACACCCAAATCTTAAATTGCGTCACACATGGTGATGCTTTGCAGTCATCTGCGAACAATTCGCAAGTGTTCATCTGCCTGTAATCCGTATAACACCATCTCGGGAATACAAGGCGAAGCATCTGTGTTAGAGTAGTTGAAAATTCAACTAAATCGAAGGAGCATTAAATGTCTTCACTTCTCGTTATTGAAGTTAGCCCTGGCGGAGAGCACTCTGTCTCACGCGGCATCACCTCCGAGTTCGTTTCGGCCTGGAGCGCTAAGAACGCCGGCGGCAAGGTCATCACTCGTGACTTGGCGACCAATCCAGTCCCACACCTCGATGGTGAGGCTATCTTTGCTGGGTACACCCCGGAAGATTCACGCTCTGAGGCAATGGTTGCAAAGCACGCATTCCGCAATGAATTGATCAAGGAAATTACCGGCGTCGATCACATCGTGATTTCGACACCAATGTGGAACTGGTCCGTCCCTTCAGTTCTCAAGGCCTACATCGATCAAATCATCATTCCTGGTGTTCTTGATGGTTCTGGCGCAGCTGGACTTACCGGCAAGAAAGTAACCATCGTTGTAGCACAAGGCGGTTCATATGCCGAAGGCGCCCCGCGTCATGGTTGGGATTACGAAACCGGTTATCTCAAGCTTGTCGCCAACGCATTGGGTGCAACAGATGTAGAACTCATTTTGGCCGAGCTGACTTTGGCTGGCGTTGTTCCAGGCATGGAATCACTCATCGGCAAGAAGGAAGAGTCGATTGCTGCAGCAAAGGCGCAAGCAAAGGTTCGCGCTTCTGCTTAATTAACCGCGTTTATAGAAAAGGCCTCGCATCATGCGGGGCCTTTTTTGTTACTCTCGCGGCATGAATCTCTTACAGGCGCTTCGACCACATAGAACCGTTCCGCACACATCGTGGACGGCGAAGTCGCGATGGTCGCTCACGCCGATGCGAGTCTTCATTCTCTGGTTTGGCCTCAGCGTCTTTGGATTAGGCGACTCGCTCATTATTCAATCGACTCTAGGCAACGCGCCGTGGTCCGTACTGGGACAAGGAATTCATTTCCACTCTCCGCTATCGCTTGGCTGGGCCACGTTTGTAATCAGCATCGTGGTGCTGCTCGGATGGATTCCGCTTAAGCAGATTCCGGGCTTTGGAACGCTCTCGAACATCGTGATCATCGCCTTCATGATCCAGATGGGCACCGACATTTTTCCGATGGAACACCACAACTATTGGATTCGATACGCATATGTATTCGGCGGAATTGCCATGGTTGGACTCGGTTCCGCTCTCTACATTACGTGTGGGCTTGGACCTGGACCACGCGATGGCTTAATGACCGGAATTCATCGAGTAACCGGCGTGCGAGTTGGTCGAGTTCGACTCGGAATTGAAGTGGTGGCACTAATTATTGGCTGGTCGCTCGGCGGCCGCGTCGGAATTGGAACGTTGTGTTTCGCGCTCTTCATCGGCAACTCGGTTGCCATTTGGTTGAGCGTCGTTGGTCATATCGACCAGGCGATTCACCCCAAAAACCCAAAAGGCTAAACCGCCGAACAATCGACGATTTAGCCTTCTCTTCGAAAGGCATGCGCGAGTTAAGCCGCTACCTGGAATTCGCGTCGTGCGGTTTGTGATTCAGCAACAGCAGAAGCGCTATCTAATGAGTAATCCTTGTAGCCAATTGCGTCGCAGCACTTGTAGTCCAGATCCTCTGCATGAGTGTCAGCTCCGACGGAGAATCCGACCGCCGCAAGTGTGGCGACGATGGCGAGTGGGAATACGATCAATAGTGCGGTCATTTTGTCTCCTCATTTCTCTCGCCGACTCGGTGTCTGCGAATAGCTGAATATTGGAGCTAGAAGCTGAAGGAAAACTTGGATGGCATTGAGCCAAAGCGGGGAGTTTTCTGAGTGTTGGCTGAACCGAACGGGGCCAGTCACACATGTGCCGATAGGAGCGCAGCTAGGATTTCACGATGAGCGCTGACGAATTACGCATAGATCCCCAAACATCGATTCTGCTTTTAATGGATTTCCAAAACGGAATCCTGGCTAACTATCCCGATGCGGCGCCAGGACTGATCGCGCGTGGTCAGGAGTTGTTGGCTTGGGCGCGTGGCTCGGGAATGAATGTGGGCTTTGTGCGGGTGGCCTTTGAAGACTCCGATTACGAAGCCGTACCTTCGACCAACAAAATGTTCAGCGCGTTGGCGTCCGCTCGCCGATTCCCAGCCGCGGATTCGAGCAGTCAGGTAACCGATCAATTGGCCCCGTTGCCGGGCGAGCATATCTTTCGCAAGGTGCGCGTCGGGGCGATGTCGACCACCGATATGCATCAAACCCTAAAAGCTAAGGGCATTACGACCTTGGTTATGGGTGGTATCGCGACTGGTGGCGTTGTAATTTCAACTGTCCGCGACGCCGCCGACAAGGACTACCGAATGATTGTTATCAAGGATGCATGCCACGATGCCGATCCAGATATTCACACCGTGCTGACCGAGAAATTAATTCCACGCCAAGCGAGTGTTGCGACCGCATCAGAATTTTTGGCTGCCCAAGCGTAAATACGTGAAAATCCCGCAGACTTTTTCCTCGCTCCAGCATCGCAATTTTCGACTCTACTTTTTTACGCAATTAGTTTCGAATTCGGGTAACTGGCTCACCAACGTTGCATTGACCTTATTCGTACTAAAGGTTGTTGGTACGGGTGTTTCCGTTGGAGTTCTAGTCGCCTGTCAGTACGGGCCGATTCTGCTTCTGACCGCCTGGGGTGGCGCCATCTCGGATCGAGTGGATAAACGGAAAGCTTTGCTACTCACTCAGTCGCTAGAGATGCTCCAATCATGCGCTCTCGCGGTGTTGGCCTTTTCTCATAACCCGTCGGTCCGTCTAATTTATGTGATCGCGTTGACGGGTGGTGTTTTGCTTGCATTCGATAATCCGCTTCGACGGTCATTTGTTTCAGAGATGGTCGGCCCGAACGAGTTATCAAACGCGGTTGTCATGTACAGCACCATCGTGAATTTCTCCCGAATCGTGGGACCGTTAATCGCGGGTCTTTTGGTAAGCACAGTCGGGTTCGGTTGGTGCTTTACCGTGGACGCGATTTCATACGCCACGGTCATCAGCGGATTGATGCTCATGCGCAGGTCAGAGCTTTTCTTGAATGAGCGGAAGGGCTCAAAAAAGGGCGCGATTCGCGAGGCGATTCGATACATCGCCCGCAACCGCGCGATGCAAGCCAGCTTTGGAATGTTGGCACTTATCGGGATTTTCTCCTACAACTTCACGGTCACCTTCCCGCTTTTTACGCGAGATTCATTGCATCGATCCACCCACGTTTTTACCGCGATTTTTTCGGTTTACGGGGTCGGCTCGCTGATCAGCGCATTACTTGTTGCAAAGCGCTCACTCGTAAAAATGCAGCACATAATTTTGGGCGCGGCCGGATTGGGCGCCTCATTGATTTTTCTTTCACTCTCGCCAACTCTTCCGGTGGCTCTTATTGCTGCGCTTGCGGTTGGAATGACGTCGATTATTTTTACGACGTCGACTACGACGTATCTACAAGTTAACACCGACCCCGAGATTCGAGGCCGCGTGCTCTCGTTGCAGATGGTGATGACAGTGGGCACCGTTCCGTTCGGGGGACCACTGATGGGTTGGGTCGCCGATCACCATGGTGGCCGCGCGCCGCTTTTTATTGGCGGGGCAGCCGCCGTGATGGCGGCGCTCATCGGACGCGTATTCGCCTAATCCTGTAGCGTCTGGGCATGAGTTCTTCACGCGGAATTGCGATAGTCACCGGAGCCAGCAGCGGAATTGGCGCGGCTACCGCGCTCGCCTTGGCCAAAGAAGGTTTTCAGGTCATCGGAGCTGCTCGTCGTGTGGACCGACTCAAGGAATTGCAAGCGAAGAATCCAGCCATTGATATCCGCGAACTGGACATCACGGATCAGGCGAGCGTCGACGCCCTTGCGACTTCACTGAAGGGCAAGCCAGTTGAATTGCTCGTTAATAATGCTGGCGGCGCTTTTGATGCCGATTCTGTTTTGGATTCTGACCCAAATATCTGGCGCCACACATACGAAGTAAATGTCATCGGCACCGTCCGAATGGTGAAGGCAATCGCGCCCATTCTGCTTGCGAACGACGGGGGACAGATCATTGTCTTGGCTTCAACCGCCGGATATTCCGCGTATGAAAATGGTGGCAGCTACGTAGCGGCGAAGCACGCAGAGCGCACAATTGTTCAGACCTTGCGACTGGAATTAAGCGGTCAACCGATTCGAATCTCTGAAGTATCACCAGGAATAGTCAAGACTGAAGAGTTTGCGAAGGTGCGCTTTGGCGGCGATATGGCGAGGGCTGCGAAGGTGTACGAAGGCATCGCCGAGCCACTCGTTGCTGAAGATATTGCTGAAGCGATTCGTTGGGTCGCAACCCAACCTCGGCACGTGAATATTGATTCGATGGTCGTGCGCCCGATAGCGCAGGCGGCAAACCACAAGGTCCACCGCCAGCTCTAGTTTTAAATGTGGTAAATAAATTCCACGGTTTTAGCGGCGATATCTTCGGTCACAACTCGATTGGCCGCGACTCGACAACCATCGCCGATGGTTACGTTGCCTAACACCTTTGCGCCAGCGCCAATAATGACGCCGTTTCCAATCGTTGGGTGGCGCTTACCCTTGGCGTATCCGCGAGATCCCAGCGTGACGGAGTGATAGAGCATCACGTCGTCGCCGATGACTGCGGTCTCGCCAATGACGACGCCCATGCCGTGGTCGATGAAGAATCTCCGACCAATCTGGGCGCCAGGATGAATCTCAATGCCGGTTAAGCGTCGCGTTTTATTCGAGACGATGCGTGCGGCAAGTTTGAACCCGGAATTCCAGAGCGCATGTGCATAGCGATGTCGCCACACGGCGTGCACTCCTGGGTAGGTCAAGGCCACCTCGAGCTTGTTTCGCGCGGCAGGATCACGAAGGAGGGCGGTGTTTAAATCCTCGTTGATCCGGCGGAATACGTTGAACATGGCGATCAATTAATCCATCAAGTCTTGGTAGAGCACGGTGGATAGGTAACGCTCGCCAAATGAAGGAATGATGACCACGACAATCTTGTCTTTGAATTCTGGACGTTGAGCGACTTGAGCCGCTGCCCACAATGCTGCGCCTGAAGAAATTCCAGCGAGGATTCCCTCTTCTTTTCCGGCGCGACGCGCGAAGGCGATGGACTCATCGTTCGGCGCATCAAAGACTTCATCATAAATCTTTGTGTCCAAGATGTCTGGAACGAAGTTTGGTCCGATTCCCTGTAGCGGATGGCCGCTGGGAGTTCCGCCGTTAAGGATTGGTGAAGCTGCAGGTTCCACCGCGAAGACCTTGATATTCGGATTTTTTTCCTTAAGTGCTTGTCCGGTGCCAGTGATTGTGCCGCCGGTTCCAATTCCAGCAACAAGTGCCGCAACCTTTCCATCGGTGTCGCGCCAGATTTCTTCTGCGGTGGTCTTGCGGTGAATCGCTGGGTTGGCTGGGTTGCCGAATTGGCGAACAAGTACCGAGCCAGGTTCCTTGCCGAGTTCTTCCGCCTTGGCGACCGCGCCACGCATTCCTTCTGCGGCAGGAGTGAGAACGAGTTCAGCGCCGAATGCACGAAGTAATGCGCGTCGTTCTTTCGACATGGAATCGGGCATCGTCAAAATAACTTTGTAGCCGCGCGCCGCGCCAACCATGGCGAGGGCGATGCCGGTGTTGCCCGATGTTGCTTCGATGATTGTTCCGCCCGGCTTTAATTCGCCTGATGCCTCTGCGGCATCCACCATCGCAATACCAATGCGATCCTTGACGGTGCTGGTGGGGTTATAGAACTCGAGCTTTGCATACACATGCGCGCCGCCTGGTGTGATGCGGTTAAGACGCACGAGTGGGGTGTTGCCGACTACTTCGGTGATGTTGTTGTACAGAGCCATGATTTCTCCTTGTTGTGGGCTACTCATTAGTGACGAAGCATTGATTGGTAATTACTACATATAAAGAGGTATAAAAATTTTCAGTGAATTGCTGGCCGTGCAGGTGCGTTGAGAATCAGCAGCTGGCAGACGATGTACGGCACAAATCAATGACCAAACGGCGAGTGAAGAGCCAAGAGGTGGTTGATTGCATGCTCAAATTTTAGAACGGGCGACCGAATAGCGCTACACGCGAATACTTTGCAATAACTCTTCGGAATGCGCCTACAATTCAGATATGGCGGTCGCGTTCGAAGAAGCAGTCAATCA
Source organism: Candidatus Nanopelagicaceae bacterium (assembly GCA_036769465.1). Lineage (GTDB taxonomy): Bacteria > Actinomycetota > Actinomycetes > Nanopelagicales > Nanopelagicaceae > AAA044-D11. The sequence goes on along the minus strand of DAIPLA010000031.1, from coordinate 1,477 downwards.
AGCGGCTTTAGCGATATCGAATACTTCGACGCTGGTCCGGGTGGTTCTCTCGGGGCGACGCCGAAACATGCAGACGCCGGCCGAACGGATCGATATCAAGCCGGTTTTGCTCAAGGAGAAGATTTGGTTGCAGGTTGTCCAATTCGATGGCCGAGCGTCGACCACAAAAAATGTTGATCCCTTGGATTGGTCGCCGATGGAGTTGTTGCTGGCGGGATACGCCAATATTTTGGTTGAACAGACAGACCAAGAGCTGAGTATTCGCGTGACCAAAAAAGGTGAGGCGATGGTGCATATCGCCAAGGCCAAACGTGAACAAGATCTATCTCACGATCGTAAGAAGGGCCGACTTCTCCAGAGCGATGATCCATTTCTGATTAATGTGGGCATTTCGGATGCGAGCGGAACCATCAAGCCGTCCCGCATGGATAAGTTCATGCAGGTCGAAGAATTTTTGCGAATCCTTGCGCCGACGTTGGATGCGGCGGTCGCCGCCGGGCAGATAGAGGTCGGGAAGCGGCCGTTAGAAATCGTTGACTTGGGATGCGGTCATGCCTATCTGACATTCGCCGCGCATCAATACCTTCGAGCAAAAGGCGAGAGCGTTCACGTCGTTGGTATCGACGTGCGAGAAGCCTCACGTCTTCGCAATGAAGCGATAGCGGCGGCGTTACGAATCTCGGATTCCATTGAATTCCGGGCCGAAGAGATTGCCGATACCCAAAAGACAGAAGTGAACGTGGCAATTGCCTTGCATGCGTGTGACACCGCGACTGACGACGCGCTGGCGTGGGCGGTTAAAAATGGCGCCGAAATAATCTTGGCCGCGCCGTGCTGCCATCACGACTTGCAAGCACAAATGGTCGAAATCCCAGAACCGTGGGGGATGGTGACCAAGCAAGGAATTCTCAAAGAGCGACTCGGAGATATTTTGACGGATTCCATTCGCGCTCAGGTATTGCGATTGGTGGGCTATCGCGTGGATGTAATCGAATTCGTCGGGGGAGAGCACACGCCGAGAAACGCGATGATCAGAGCGGTAAAGACTGGAGCGCAACCCGATGCGCTCGATATTGAACGATTAGCGTCGTTGATTTCTCAGTGGCACGTCACACCAGCGCTGATTACTCGATTGGCTAAAGAATTAGAGGCTTTCCCTATACTTCGGGCATGACTTCAGTAACGCGCGTACTCGGTGGAATTAACCGCAATCGAGTAATCGTTGTATCCGCGCTTCTCTATCTGCCGTTCGCGTATGCCTATATGCCGATGGGCGTCTTTCCGCATGCGTTTGATAAAAATGCATTCCCCGAATTTATGATGATGATCCTGGTTTCGGCCATTTTTGGCGTTTATATCTTGGCCAGACGCAATCGTTTTATCTTCACCGGAAAAGCCGTGCTTGCGATGTGGGCCCTGCTGATCAGCGTCGGCATCTCGACACTCATGAGCTCCGATCCGTTTGCGTCACTAACTG
>DAIPLA010000030.1:3256-13127 GCA_036769465.1 Candidatus Nanopelagicaceae bacterium | reverse complement strand
GTCTTGTAACTGGTATGGACCTTGCCCATTGACTTAGGAAGGGTCTTGTCGCGACCCATCGAGAACAATGTGCGCGTCACTTGAATCATCTGGGTTTCGATGGTCGCAACCGTGGAAAGCAATACCGCGACCACAATCAACTTACCGAACCAACCAGGCACAAGCGCTGCTGCAAAGTCAGAGAGAACGCTAGAACTGTTCGACAGAGTTGCATCGCTGAGTACCAAGTTGATGGATACCAAGGTTAACAAGAAGGTGAAGGCAACGAAGAGGGTGCCGATAATTCCACCTTGACCAGCGGTCTTGTGGCCATCCTTGGTCTCTTCGTTCAAGTTCGCGGTGACGTCCCAGCCCCAATAGAAGAAGGCGCCCGATACGGCACCGATCAAAATTGCAGATAGACCATGCGCGGTTACGTACTTAACGTCGAATGGTGTTTGGGTTGATCCCAATACATTCGCAGGAATTGAGTACGACTTGATAGAGCTGAAGGAGAACCAGCTCATCGAGAAGTGGTGCGTCTTTGGGTGGTGGAAGAAAGCCAAGAGGTCGAAGATCCACAAGAGGCCAAGCTCAATAACGGTCATCAACACTTGGGCCTTTGCGGTGAACTTAATTCCGACCGCGATGATGCCGACCATAATCAAGAAGATGATGACGCCGACCAGAGTGGTCCAGTGAACGTTGCTGATTATCGATTGATTGCTGGTAAATAACGAGAGCAAGCTCGTTGAAGCGGGCACGGTTGAGACCATGCCAAAAATAATTGAAGCGGTAACAAGTGACCAGCCAGCGAGATAACCCAAAATTGGATGGAGCGCGTTGCGCACCCAGATATATGTCGCTCCTGCATTCTGACGATGTTTACCCATGTAGTGGAAGGCAATAACAACGCCGAACATTGCGATACCGGAATAGAAAAGCTCTCCTGGGCCAAAGAGACCTACAGTGAGAGCGAGTGTGACAGTTGTTGCGGCAATTGAATAAGCGGGGGCACTGCCAGCGATACCCATAATCGATGATTCGAATAATCCAAGAACGTTCGAGTGGAGTTTGTGCTCTCCAGGCGGAATGTCTTGCTTTGCTGACATCTATCTACCTCCGATAAAGGGCTGCATTGGGCAGCCACTGGTCATGACTCCCGAATCCTAAGGCTTGGGGGTCGGTATGCCGAGCCAAAATAGGTAACTTTTTGCTCTGCCAGGGAGATACTTGAGCCATGTTTAGGACGGTCTCGCCTGATAGAGATTTCGACGTCGTCATTGTTGGATCGGGATTTGGAGGCTCGGTCAGCGCGCTCCGATTGGTCGAAAAGGGCTATCGGGTTGCAGTGATCGAAGCTGGCCGCCGGTTTGCGGATAAGGATTTCCCAAAGACATCGTGGCGAATTAGCCGCTTCCTTTATGCCCCGAGACTTGGCTTGCGAGGCATTCAACGAATTCATGCGCTGCCCGATGTATTGGTTTTGGCCGGCGCCGGAGTGGGCGGTGGTTCGTTGGTCTACGCCAATACTTTGTATATTCCGCCGGATACTTATTTCGATGATGCGCAATGGCGGCACATCACGGATTGGAAGAGCGAGTTGCTCCCTTGGTATGACCAAGCGTCGCGAATGTTGGGGGTTGCAGAGAATCCATATTTCTCGCCTTCTGATGCAGCGATGAAGCAAGCCGCCATTGAGATGGGAGTTGGTCATACCTTCCGAATGGCGCCCCTCGGTGTCTACTTTGGTGAGGGACAGGGAGTCGCTGCAAAAGATCCTTTCTTCGGCGGGGTTGGACCGGACCGAAGTGGATGTTTGCAATGTGGTGGGTGCATGACTGGATGTCGACACAATGCAAAGAACACATTGCCAAAAAATTATTTAGGTTTGGCGGAAAAGTTTGGTGTTCAGGTTATTCCGCAAACGACAGTCACGAAAATTCAACAGATGAGTGACGGAAGTTGGCGCGTTGAGGCGCGTCACAGTTCTGCCTGGTTCGGCCGCAAGAAAGTATTTACCGCCAACGAAGTAATTGTCGCGGCCGGAACTTACAACACCCAAAAGCTCTTGCACCGCATGAAAGCGGATGGCGTATTGCCACGACTATCGGCGATGCTCGGAAAATTGTCGCGCACAAATAGCGAGGCGCTCACGGGTGCGTTAATGCCCGACACGTCGATTGATTACAGCAAGGGTTCCGCTATTACATCATCCTTCTTTCCCAATGAGCACACGCACGTGGAACCGGTGAGATACGGAGTGGGCAGCAATTTGATGGGGTTGCTCCAGACGGTTCGCACCGATGGCGAGACCGCCAGGGAGCGGCGTCGCCACTGGGTAAAGACCGTGACTCGTCATCCGTCATTGCTGAAGCGTGTCCTCGACGTTCGCAAATGGAGCCAACGTACGGTGATTGCGCTCGTGATGCAGAACGTTGACTCGTCGGTTTCGGTATCGGGCAAGCGCTCTCTCTTTGGTTGGCGATTGACCTCGGTCAATGATTCTGAAAAGCCGAACGCGACATATATCTCTGCCGCAAATGAAGTTGTGCAACGAATCGCGGATAAGAACGGTGGCATCGCCGGCGGTCATATTGGTGACCTGATAAATGCGCCATTCACCGCACACTTTGTAGGCGGTTGCGTCATCGGAGATTCGGCAGAAACCGGCGTAATAGATCCGTATCACCGGGTTTGGGGTTATCCAAATCTTCACGTTGTCGATGGTTCAGCGGTGACCGCTAATCTAGGAGTTAATCCCTCGTTGACGATTACCGCGCAAGCCGAACGCGCGATGTCGTTGTGGCCAAATAAAGGTGGAGTTGATCCGCGACCACCACAGGGGGCTGGGTATAAGAAAGTCGAAGCGGTTGCGCCGCTTCATCCGGTGGTTCCTAAGAACGCTCCGGCTGAGTTAAAACTTATTCGCTAAGCGCAATCTCGCGACGATCGAGGCCCGGGCCAAAGTCCACATCTGTCAGGTCGAGTTCGGCATCTGGATTTTCGCGCTTCACATATTTCTTAAGCAACGGATACGACATAGCGGCAGCTGCGGATAATCCGATGCCAATCCAAAAGGCCAACGGCTCTTGAGTGAGCGAATTCCAGAGCAGCCAGATGGTCAAAATAGCGGGACCAACCGTCACTCCGATGACTCCGAACCATCCGTACTTAATTGTGAAGGGACGCTTCATGAGCGGGTATTGCTTACGGAGAACGATTAAGGCAGCAAATTCGAGCATTAAGCCAAACAATGTGAGAATTGAATCGGAGTCGATCAAGGTCGTGAAGTTAAGCGCGGCAAATACGCCGAAGATTGAAACGCTGGCGATGATCGCGCGGGCAGGGGATTTAGCGCCATCAGTGAGGCGAGCCAGACTGGCGGGCAAATATGAATCAGCGGCAAGAACCAACGGTAGACGCGAAACGCAGAGCAAGAGCGACGAGAAGAGACCGATTTGCGCCAGTAGCGCTCCAAGAATCATCGCGTTGCGCAACAACGCACCACCCACGATTCCGCCGGCGTTTGCGAAATCGCCGTTCTGCCATTGCGTGACATCACTGACGTGATAACCAGTAGCAACCGCGGCCACAATCGGAAGCAAATAACCGATAACAATAAGAGGAACGTTAATGAGTAGCGCTTTGGGATAAATAGTGGACGGCGACTTAATTTCACTGGAAGCGGTAGTGATTTGATCGTAGCCAATGTAGGACCAGATCATCACACCCAGACCTGCGCCAATCGACGAGAAGACGGATTGATGCGGAAGGGTCATGGGTTGCAAGAGATGTGAATGGGGATGATTGATGAAGTGCTTTGCTTCAAATATCACCAGGCAAATAATCGGAACAAATATGCCCGCCATGAAAATCATTGTTGATCGCCCAACAACATTTGCGCCTCGAATGTTGAGATAAGCAAGCGGCGCCATCATCAGAATGGCTACTAGCCAATGAAGGTCTACGCAGAAGCCACCGTTCCATAACGAAAAGAGTGGATGCTTGCCGCGCGCAAGAGCCGGAAACCAAATAGATAAGTAGTCAACAAAAATAACTGGGTAGAGCGCGGTGTCGAGCCAAGATGCGAGCCAGCTGAACATCGCTTCCATAAATCCGGCGAAGCGACCCATCGAGATTTTGACCCATGCGTAATAGCCGCCTTCAAGCGGTAAGGCCGAACCAAGTTCTGCCGCCATCAGCGACATCGGAATAGAGAGGACCAATGGCATGACGAGAATAAGAATGAGAGTTATTCCGACGCCGGATGATGAGATTGCGGTTTCGAGACCGTACGGCCCGCCGGAGCTTGCGCAGTAAATCAGGGCGATAAGTGGAGCAAGTCGAATGGTGCGCTTGAGTTGCAGAAGCGTTGATTGATTTCGACGTGCTTTAGCCAATTATCAGCTCTCCCTCGGATGCGCGCGGTGATGAGGTGGACATCGCCATTTCATAGAATACTTGAACCATGATTAGTGGCTCCAACTTCGCCCTCGCGCTCTCTGTATTTCTTGCCTGTGCGGTGGAAGCGGTCGAGGCAACAACCATTGTCTTGGCGGCCGGCACAGCGCGTGACTGGAAGTCAGCGATTCGGGGTACTGGCGCAGGATTGCTCACGTTGGCGATCATCATCGGAGCGGTCGGACCATCGTTGTCCGCCATTCCGCTCAACACGCTTCGCCTTTTCGTCGGCACGCTTCTATTGGTCTTTGGTTTGCAATGGGTTCGTAAGGCCATCTTGCGAGCATCGGGCTATAAAGCGCTTCACGACGAAGAGAAGATATTTCAAGAAGAGATTGCCGCTGCTCGAAAGGCTCAAGAAGGACGAATGTTCGGGGTTCCCGATTGGTATGCCTTCACGCTCTCGTTCAAGGGCGTCCTGCTCGAAGGTTTAGAAGTCGCGTTCATCGTGCTGACCTTTGGCACGATTCAACATAAAGTGGGATTGGCGTCCATCTCTGCTCTCGCCGCAATAGTAATTGTTGCGCTTGCCGGCTTTGCTCTGAAGAAACCGTTGGCTCGGGTGCCAGAAAATACAATGAAATTTGTTGTGGGAATAATGCTTTCATCGTTCGGAATTTTCTGGGGCGCAGAAGGCGCGGGCGCGGTGTGGCCGCACACGGATGCGTCATTACTCGCGATCATTCCATTTATGGCGGCGGTCGCATACACGCTGGTTCTGGTACTTAAGAAACGTAAAGAGCGGTCGACAAAGAAAGTGGCTGTTTCAAACGCAGTTGATTTTGACGAGATTGACGCCGTCGAGATCGAGAGCGAACGTGGACTCTGGAAGTCAGTGAAAAACTTCGGCTATTTCTGGTACGACTTTTTAATCGGTGACGATTTAATTGGCACCGCTATTGTCTTGGCGGCGATGGAAGGCACTTATCTTTTGCATCACGCTGGCCATCGAACTATTTGGTGGGTTCTGCCACTTGCCATCTTGATTTTGCTGCCCATCAACCTCTTTCGCGTCACTCGGTAGGGCGGTACTCTCCACGTATGGAAAAAGTACGTTGGGGATTTATCGGTGCTGGTGGAATCGCGCAACGCGCGCTCTTTCCCGCGATTTCTAAGTCGAGCTATGGCGAGGTTTACGCCGTCGCATCTCGGGATGCCGAGAAGGCGAAGGTTCTCTCGCCCAATGGGCGCATCTATACCTCGTACGATGATTTGTTGGCGGATGACGGTGTAGAAGCCGTTTACATCTCTCTTCCGAATGCGTTTCACTTGCCATGGGCGATTAAAGCGATGAAGGCGGGCAAGCACGTCCTCTGTGAAAAACCACTGGGCATGAACGCCGCCGAAGTTCGCGAAGCGGTTGCGGTTTCCCGCTCGACCGATCGAATTTTTGTAGAAGCTAGCTGGAATCGTTGGCATCCTCGCACTCAACGCATTCAAGAAATCGTGGCGGAGGGCAAGCTCGGAAAGATCAAGCGAATTCGCTCTGCATTCACGTATGACGGATTGGACGACGGCAATATCCGCCTTGACCCAACAATCGGTGGTGGAGTTCTTTATGACCTCGGACCTTATTCGGTCGCCGCACCGCTCTGGATTATGGGTTTTCCAAAGGTGAAGGACCTCACCGCTCGTGTGGTCTGGAGCAAGAGTGGCGTTGATACGACAACTCGAATCAACTACACGGTTGATGGCGCGGAAGCCGAGACGCTCTCGTCCTGCCAAATCCAGAACTCGCTGTGGTTAATAATTGAAGGTACCAAGGGAACGTTGCGCACCGGTGGAAATGATTCGTTCAATTCCCATAACGCGCCAAGCACCTTGATTCTTGAGACAAAAGATAAGACCAAGGTTGAACACTTTGATGCCTGTGATCCTTATCAATTAATGTCCGATGCGTTCGCTCGTCGGGTGCGAGGCAAGAAGGATTGGATCATGCCGTTGGCGGAATCCATTCGCTTCGCGGAGCTCTTCGACGCTGGATTCGTTGCGATGGGTCGCCCAGAGTAATTATCGAAGTGCCGCCCGACGCTGGACCGAGAGAACTGCTGTGGATGTTAATGAGCTGGCGAACCCAGTGTCCGACGGACTGAATACCGCATTTACAGTTACCGGCGCTTGGATAGCGGGCTTATAAGGGCAAACAACCGTATAGGAATTTCCCGATGTGGCTTTGAGATTTCTACAGTTTGGAATGTATTTGCCGTTAACTTTAAAGTCGACTCGTCCCGCGACATTTGTGATTGCTGTGATGTTTGACGCAGTTCGGTAAATGAGAGCCGTACTTACAATATTTAATGCAAGCGTACTTATTCCGCTAGCGAAAACGATGTTCGCATTTGAAGTAGTCGTAGAAAGATAAGTCGAATCAGCTGCCTTTGTGGCATTCACAACACAAGTGCCAGTGCCGGTTGGCGTGATGCTGGAACCCGAAACCGTGCAAGGCCCGCTTACGTATGCATAAGTGAGCGCGCCGGTGCCGGAACCTCCTGAAGCGTTAAGTGAATAATTGGTCCCGTAATTTCCATTTCCATTCGAAAGCGTCAAAGCATTTTGTGCGATGAGGGCCGTGTAAGTAAAGGTTACGAATCCATTTGTTCCCGCAGTAGCCGATGTAGTTGAGGCCGTTAGCCCACTTATGCTGCCAGTTGAGGAAGATCCTGCGTTGCCGCCGTAGCCGACATATTCACTGCTATTTGCCGGGCCGTGGCCACTAGCTGAACCGGCTGCGCCACCAACTGCACCACCACCACCCGCACCGCTACCGCCGCCATCTCCTGGTGGTTCGTTTCCGGCCTGACCAGTTGTGCCTGTTGTATAGCTTCCTGATGTTGGATTCTGCACGTTGCTATTTCCGGAAACGCTAGTGCTGTTATCACCACCGCCCGCTCCACCACCACCGCCCGCGATTACGTTAATGGAATTCACTTGAATTACCGTCGCTGCTCCGCCGCCTCCGCCCGAGCCTGATGTGCCCGAGTTGCCCGCATTTCCACCGACACCACCGTTGTAGGCCGCAGTGGGATTCGTTCCAGCAGTTCCGCCCCCAGAATTTGCGGCGCTGCTCGCACCAGTACCGCCACCTGATCCAACCGCAATGTTAATTACTTGGCCGGGCGTGACTGAGATAGTGCCACTAATAGTTCCTGTGTATGTACCGCCGACGCCGCCAGCATTTCCATCGCTACCTCCAGATCCACCAGCACCGCCTTGCATCGAGACAGTGAGTGAGTACACATTGGCTGGAACGGTAAAAGTGGCTGCATTTCCTGTGTATGAAAAAGTTGATGACGAAGCCCATGCTTCTGAAATTGGAATACCAACTAAGGCAACGAGGAAAGCAAATGCAACAATCGCTCGCACCGCTCGAAATGACATAGCTAGAGTTTATCGGCTTTTCTGACGCTGGGTAATTCTCACTCAACTAGATTTAACCCATGCCTGAACTACCCGAAGTTGAAACCGTTCGCCGCGGATTGGCGAACCTTGCCGTCGGGTGGAAGATAACGAGCGCAGAAAATCTTCATCCGCGACTGCTCAAAGAGTCGTCGATAGCTCCTTTGGAGAGCGTTGCCGGAGCGCGGATTGTCGAAGCTCGTCGCCGCGGGAAGTTCTTGTGGCTAGTGCTCGATCGCCCAGAAGTCCTGGTTGCGCACTTAGGAATGAGCGGACAATTTCTCCTTCACGAAGAGGGAAAGCCATCGGCGAAACATGCACGCGCTCGATTTCATTTGTCGAAAGCATTGCGACGCCGTGAATTAGTTTTCAATGACCAGCGCACCTTCGGGTGGCTGTCGGTTGAACAATGCACCGATGGCGTGCCAACGTCGGTGCAACACATCGCGCCCGACCCGTTCGAGGAAGAGTTCGCTTTGACCGAGGTCATCGCAAATGTTCGCCGCCGTAAAACTACGATAAAAACAGCCTTGCTCAATCAAGAAATCATGAGTGGCGTAGGAAATATTTACGCGGACGAGTCACTCTGGCGGGCCAAGATTCATCCCGAGACCGAAGCTTCATCAATGAGTCCCGCACGCATTGAACGCCTTGTTGAGTCCGCAATAGAGGTCATGGCCGAGGCTATTCGGCAAGGCGGCACCTCGTTCGATGACATGTATATCAACGTGAATGGCGAGAGTGGTTTCTTCGAGCAGAGCCTAAATGTGTACGGGCTGGAAGGGGAGCCTTGCTCGCGATGTGGCGGTGCGATTAAGCGAATCGCTTTTGCAAATCGCTCATCTCACTTCTGCCCTAGGTGTCAGAGGAAATAAATTTAATTTAGGTAAGCAAGCCCATGCGAAATGATTTCGCCGCGGCGGTTGATATCAAGCGAGACGTGTCCCTCGCCAGGTACGAAAATGTATTCCGCATGTGGAATGTGCTTCTTTAACCACTCGCCATGTGAATGAGGAACCATAAAATCCTCGTCACCTTGCCAGAGTTCAACCGGTTTGTGAATAGCGCCAATGTCGAAACCCCATGGTTCTACAAAAGCTAGATCATCATCAAGCCAACCCATGTAACTAACGCTCAAACCATGGCGATAGCTTGCGGCCATCGCTTCAGCACCACTTCCTTCGAGCGCTTTTTTATCGACTTCGCTGAGCAATCCGCCCATGGCTTCAATTATCTCGGCACCGGTCGCATTGCCGATGGTTGGTGAAAATTCCTTCATCCACGCGTCGATTGCAGATTCGCCATTTAAAGCGGCGCTAAATTCCACGTGGTTCTCTTCGCCCATACCTTCGAGGAAATCTAAGTCAGGCACTCCGTATGCGCCGACGCCCGCGATGCTAATCGCAGCTCTATTTTTCGCGAGGTTTGTGTCAGCTAAGCAATGAGGTCCGCCGCCGGACCACCCGATTGAGACGAATTCTTTAACGTCGAAATAATTCATTAGGGCCTTCGTATCATCGCTATTGGAGATCACGGTGCGGCCGCGCTTTCGATCGCTCAGGCCGTATCCGGCTCGAGAGAACGCAATCGCGAATCCACCTTGTTCCTCAACGACCGGCAACCAGCCTTCCCAGGTATTCCAAGCTCCCGGCGTTCCGTGATGGAAAACGATTGCAGAGCTGCCCGGCTTTCCGGCGGTTACAACTTCGAGATTGCGTCCATCTGGCAGGGTAAGTGATTGCATTTCCATGGAAGAAACCTAACCGAGGTTGAGAAGCGTGAGAAGACGAGCGACTTCGCTGGCGACATCTCCACGAGCCTTGCCGATGTACTTTCGGGGGTCCACCATTTTTGGGTCGGTAGCGATTAACGAACGCACTGCATCGGTAAAAACATGATTGAGATGAGTCGCGATATTAATTTTGCGCATGCCTGAGCGAATGGCAGTTTGCAGGTCGGGATCGCTCACGCCAGAAGATCCATGAAGAACCAGTGGGACCGGAACAGCAGCATGCAATTCCTTAATGAGCTC
>DAIPLA010000030.1:0-3156 GCA_036769465.1 Candidatus Nanopelagicaceae bacterium | reverse complement strand
TCGCAAAATCCAACTTGGATCCGTCGTACATGATGCTGTCATACCCAAGATCCAGCGCCTGACGGATGAGTTCGGTATCTTCGGCATGATCGAGGTGGACGGAAAGTTTTACCGATGATGCTTGCGCTGCGGCAATAGTCGCTACTGAAATTGGTTTGAGAGCTCCGTGGTAGGCGACCGCGTTCTGACTAATTTGAAGAATTGTCGGAAGTTCCGCTTGCTCCGCACCAGCGATAATCGCTTCCGCGTGCTCAAGCAGAATAACGTTAAAGGCGCCAACGCCCGTGCCGGTCGAGTCCGCGGCTTTGACCAAATCAAGCGATGACAATTTTTACCCCTTTATTCTTGAGAATCTTAACCGCCTCTTTCGAGATGCCGTCATCGGTGATGATGGTGTCAATCTGTGCTGGCGTGCGAATCATTGCGAAGGCGCTCTTCTCGAACTTGGAGGAGTCCGTGACGATAACGACCTGGGAAGCGCGGGACGCGATCTGTTGATTGACGCGAGCTTCGTCCTCGTGACGCGCGGTCGCGCCGATATGCGGATCCAACCCTTCCACGCCCACAAAAGCGATATCGATGACAACGTCGTTCAAGGCTTGCTCTGCATAGGGCCCAGTCAATTCATACGAGCGAGGGCGCGCGACGCCACCCGTGACAACAATTTTGATTTGGTGTCTAACCGTTAATTCGGTCGCGATGTTGAGCGCGTTTGTGACAACCGTTAGCGATGGAGGATCGCCGACTTCGCCCGGCGCGAACTCTGGTGAAGTCGCAAGCACGCGCGCGACTTCGGTGGTCGTCGTACCGCCATTCAATCCAACGACTTGATATCGCGAGACCATTGCTGCAGCGACAGCAGCAATTCGCTTTTTTGCTTCATCTTGATTGGCGATCTTGTATGTCAGCGGAAGTTTGAAGGAGCCGCCAGTAGCTACTGCGCCACCATGTGTGCGATTGAGAAGTTGTTGTTCCGCCAACGTATCAAAGTCGCGTCGAACAGTAGCGGCTGAGACGTTGAGCGCCGTCGCGGCTTCATCGACTTCAAGACTGCCGTTAACCACCAGCAATTCAAGAATTGCGTTGAGACGACTCTGACGATTCATCGTGGGGAAACTTTGATCGCGGTTACTTAACGCTGCCGGCGGTTAGGCCGCTGACCAACCACTTCTCAATCAGCGCAAAGAGGATTACCACAGGAACAATTGCAATCAGCGAACCAGCAAACAAGTACTGCCATTGAACTTGGTACTGACCTATCAATGACTCCAGACCCACGGTGATGGGCTGGTGTACGGGCGAGCTTTCGATGGTCAACGCGATAACGAACTCATTCCAAGCCGAGATGAAGGTGAAGATGAAGGCGGTGATCAGGCCAGGCAATGCAACCGGAAGGATGACTCGGCGAAGAGCTTGAATGCGAGATGCGCCATCAATCCACGCCGCCTCTTCAATTTCGATTGGAATGCTGGCGAAGAACGAGGAGAGAATCCAGATGGAGAAAGCTAGATTGAAAGCCGCATAAATAAGGATGAGGGCGAGCCAGGTATCGACCAGATGGAAGCGAATTACTTCGCGGAAGATTCCAATAATCAGCGAGGTAGGGGAGAACATCTGCGTGACAAGCACAAGAAAGAGGAATGCGGTCCGACCGCGGAACTTGTTGCGGCCGACGTAGTACGCAGCCGGTACTGCGATGAGCAGGACGAGAACCGTCGCGGAGAGCGAGACCACAATGCTGGTGCGCAGATACTGAGCGAGCGGAAGTTGTTTCCAAATGGTGATGTAGTTGGACCAGGTCCAGTGCTGTGGCGCATACGTGGTTGGAATCGCCAATATCTCTGACTTCGACTTAACCGAAGTAATAAGCATTTCGATATATGGCGCCAAGAAAATCAGGCCAATGACCCAGCCCGAGATCATCAATGAGACTTTACGGCCGGTGAAGCGCTTTCGCTTTGTCACGAGTGTGGCGACGGTGCTGGACATTAGTCGTTCTCCTTCCAGCGCGAAACCTTCAGGAAGAGGGCGATAAAGACCAAGATGATGGCGAAGTTAATAGTTGCCATCGACGCCGATTGACCGATGTCGGCGCTTCGGAAGGTGATCTTGTACGCGAGCGTCGTGGTCGTGTCGGTCGAATATCCCGGTCCGCCGGTCGTCATTACCCAGATGATGGGGAACGAGTTGAAGACGTTGATCAAGTTAATAACCATGCTGATTAACAAGGCAGGACGAAGCAGTGGGAAGGTGATGTGCTTGTAACGCTGCCAACCTGATGCCCCATCGACGGTCGACGCCTCCATGATGTCATCGCCGACAGTAGTGAGTCCCGCTAGAATTACGTAAGTCGTAAACGGAACAGATACAAAGACCGCGACGAGGATTAACCAAGCGAACGATTGAGTTGGATTTCCTAGAAATTGCACCTGATCTTTGATTAACCCCAGGCTGAGAAGAATGCGATTTAGTACGCCGTAATAGCCATTCAAAATCCAGAGCCACGAGGTTGAGGTCATAACGACCGATGCCGCCCACGGAACAATCAGCGCATATCGAACCAAGCGACGGCCGGGAAATTTAGCGTGGAGTACTTGTGCGACCGGAAGAGAAATAATGACGGTGAAGAAAACAACGGATACGGTCCAAATGAGCGTGCGCTCGAGCACGGGGACCAAATTGGGATTGTGAAAAAGTGTGCGGTAATTCGAAAGTCCGGTGAAACCATGCGAGGTTCCGGTCTCGTCGATATTCATAAACGAGGTCTTGATCATTGTGTATGCGGGGTAGAGAACCAGCAAAACAATCACCGCAATGGCTGGGCCAATCCATGGGAGGGCGCCGAGCTTGAAGCCCTTGCGCATCGGCTTGAGTTGCGCCGATGATTTCGCCGAAGTCATGGTGGACAAATTATCAGACCTTCCTTATCAAAATATTGAGAAATAAATAATGGGGGTTCGCATCGTTGCGGACCCCCATTATTTATTTACTTACAGTTGCGCAGCTCTAATTACTTGGCTGCTGCTGCTTGGGTCTGAAGGCTGGCCAAGACCGATGCAGGATTTCCTGTAACAGCCTGTCCGATACCTTGCTGGATTTGACCCTTCACAGCGTTCCAAGAAGCGATATCTCCTGGGTAGAAGACAGCGTTTGGAA
>DAIPLA010000029.1:0-13131 GCA_036769465.1 Candidatus Nanopelagicaceae bacterium | reverse complement strand
CGCGCGAAATCTTGGACTCCCGTGGAAATCCAACGGTTGAGGTTGAAGTAGTTCTTGAAGATGGCTCCAACGCACGCGCCGCTGTTCCCAGCGGTGCATCAACCGGCGCCTTCGAAGCGGCAGAACTTCGTGACGGCGGAAAGCGTTACCTGGGCAAGGGCGTGGAGAAGGCCGTTAACTTCGTCAACGATGAACTCGCTCCTGCGGTTGCAGGATTTGACGCGCAAGATCAACGCTTGATTGATCAAGAGATGATTGATCTCGACGGAACCAAGAACAAGAGCAAGCTTGGCGCTAACGCGATTCTCGGCGTTTCACTCGCGGTCGCTCGTGCTCAAGCCGAGAGTTGCGAACTCTCTTTCTTCCGCTACATCGGCGGACCAACCGCTCGCACATTGCCAGTACCTATGATGAATATTCTTAACGGTGGTGCACACGCGGATACCAACGTCGACATCCAAGAGTTCATGGTCGCGCCAATCGGTGCCGAATCATTTAAGGAGTCCTTGCGTTGGGGCGCTGAGATTTATCACAGCCTCAAGTCAGTCCTCAAGAAGCGCGGTCTTGCAACCAGCATCGGTGACGAAGGTGGCTTCGCGCCAAACCTCGAGAGCAATCGCGCGGCGCTTGATTTAATTCTCGAAGCAATTGACGCAGCTGGCTATAAGGCAGGCAAGGACGTTGCTTTGGCGATGGACGTGGCCGCGACCGAATTCCACAAAGACGGCAAGTACACATTTGAAGGCAAGCAGCGCACATCCGACGAGATGATCGCGTATTACGCCGACCTGGTGAAGTCCTATCCATTGGTTTCGATTGAAGACCCATTGGATGAGGATGACTGGGCTGGTTGGGCGAAGATGACTGCAGAACTCGGCGGCAAGATTCAGATTGTTGGCGACGACCTGTTCGTCACTAACCCAGAGCGTCTCGCAAAGGGAATCGCGGCAAATACCGCGAACGCGCTATTGGTGAAGGTCAATCAAATCGGTACTTTGACCGAGACAATCGACGCGGTTTCGATGGCGCACCGCGCTGGTTATCGCTCGATGATGTCGCACCGTTCGGGCGAAACCGAAGACACCACCATTGCTGACTTGGCTGTTGCGCTTGAGTGCGGACAGATCAAGACCGGTGCTCCTGCACGAAGCGAGCGCGTTGCGAAATACAACCAATTGCTTCGTATCGAAGAAGAGCTCGCGGATTCTGCGTTTTACGCGGGTCGCAACGCCTTCCCTCGTTTCTCAGGCAAGTAAGAGCTCGATCTAATCGTTATGCGTCAACGCTCGGCCATTGCCACCGACTTTCTTAAGTCTCGGGGCATATCTGGTCGAGCGTTGGCATTTGTATCGGTGCTTTTCTTAATGGCGATTACTTTGGCGCCACCGATGCAGCGTTATTTCGCGCAGAAGGCGCAAATCAATGCCTTGCGCAGTGGCCTGAAAGATACCCAGGCCTCGTTGAATCAGGCCGAAAAAGAGTTAGCGCAATGGAATGACCCCGCGTATGTTGCCTCACAAGCGCGTCAGCGGTTGCACTTTATATTTCCGGGCGAGACTCAGTACATCGTGATTGGTACTGGTGAAGTCGTGCACACATCTGGAGCGCCTGCGGCGCCAGTAGCGAACGAAATTCCGTTGGGCCTACCTTGGTATGACCGATTGGTCTCCTCGATTACTAATACGAATACTCACCCATAATGTCCGCGCCTACACCTGAAGACATTGACGCGATTGCAATCCAATTGGGTCGTCGTCCGCGCGATGTGCACGAGGTTTCATACCGCTGTCCATGCGGAAAGCCCGGGGTTGTATCCACTCCACCAAGACTGAGTGACGGAACTCCGTTTCCGACTTTTTACTACGCGACCTGTCCTCGACTCACCGCCGCAATCTCCACGTTAGAGACGACCGGCATGATGGCCGAGATGGAGGCACGACTGGGCACAGACGCCGAGGTAGCTGCAAAATACCGAGCGGCGCATGAGGCGTACTTGGCGGATCGCGCTGCTCTGGGAATGGATGTGCCAGAGGTAGAAGGAATCACCGCTGGCGGAATGCCTACTCGCGTGAAGTGCCTACATTCGTTGGTTGCGCATTCGCTTTCAGCCGGACCGGGCGTGAATCCATTCGGAGATGAAGCGCTAGCGGCTCTGCCACAATGGTGGGTAGCCGATCCGTGTGAACTCACTGATCCTGATCATCCAGAAGCAAAGGCGAAATAAATGAGTCGTGTTGCAGCCATTGATTGCGGAACAAACTCGATTCGCCTCTTGATCGCCGATATTCACGAGGGCCAATTTCGCGAAGTTATTCGCGAGATGGAGGTTGTTCGACTCGGCCAAGGAGTAGATAAGACAAAGGCATTCGATCCCGAAGCAATCGAGCGCACGCTCGCCGCTACCGCAAAATACGCAGACCTCATTAAATCTAAAGGCGCCGAGAAGATTCGCTTCTGCGCCACTAGCGCTACCCGGGACGCGAGCAACCGCGATCTCTTTATTGATGGTGTGCGCGAATTGTTAGGTATCGAACCAGAAGTTATTCCAGGTACCGAAGAGGCGGCGCTTTCTTTTGCCGGCGCCACCAAGGAAATGAATGAGATTGGTGCGCCTTATCTAGTCGTGGATATTGGCGGTGGATCTACCGAATTTGTTTATGGAAGCACCGAGGTTGAAGCCGCGTATAGCGCGAATATCGGATGCGTTCGTATATCGGAACGTCATTTGAAGAAATCGCCACCCGACGCGCTTAGCGTTGCAAAGGCAATTGAAGATATTGACGAAGCAATTGCGCAGGCGGCTAAGCACGTGCCGATTACCAAAGCGGAAACCTTGATCTGCGTTGCTGGCACCGCGACGACGGTTGCTGCGGGGGTCCTTGAACTTCCTGAATACGATCGTTATTCGATTCATCTTTCTCGTATTCCTGCCAATAATGTTTTGATGGTCGCGCAAAAGTTTGCCTTGATGTCCCACGAAGAGATTGCCGCGTTGGGGTTCATGCACCCTGGCCGAGTCGATGTGATTGCCGCCGGCGCACTGGTCTTGTCGCGCGTCATGATCGCGACCGGCGCCAGCGATTTTGTCGCGTCCGAATCCGATATTTTGGATGGAATGGCCTGGTCGCTTGTTCAAGAGTCTTAAGCAATTAGATTCTGCGGTTGTTAAGTGCACGAAGTGCCCTCGATTAGTCGAATGGCGCGAAGAAGTCGCGGTCGTTAAGCGCAAGTCATATGAGAACGAGAAATATTGGGGCAAGCCGATTCCTGGCTTCGGACCAGATGATGCGCAGATAGTTGTTGTCGGGTTAGCGCCGGGCGCGCATGGTGCGAACCGAACCGGAAGAATTTTCACCGGTGATCGCTCCGGTGATTGGTTGTACGGCGCGCTTCATCGCGCCGGGTTGGCAAAGATTCCTACGAGTACTGATCGAAACGACGGCCAGGAATTAATTAATACTCGCATTTTGTGTGCTGTCCGATGCGCGCCGCCCGATAACAAGCCGAGCAACGAAGAGAAGGCCGCGTGCGCACCGTTTATGCACGATGAGTTGTTGCTATTGATGCCTACCTGCAAGTCATTCCTAGTGTTAGGAAATTTTGCGTGGACCGCGCTCTTCACACAATTAGCGGAAGTGGGTTTTGAGATTCCGAGGCCGCGACCCAAGTTTGGACATGGCGCCAAGGCCACTGTCATCGGACCGGACGGTATTAAGCGGTTGGTGGTGGGGAGTTATCACCCGAGCCAACAGAACACCTTCACCGGCAAGCTGACCGAGAAGATGCTCGATACAGTGATTCACGACGTACTCTGCGCAGCAAAGGGCTGATTCGCATCCATCCTCAGGAATAGCCGACGCCTAATGCGAGTTATACTTCTCGTAGTTCTCGGGGTCGGTGTAATTCCGAACCGGCAGTTAAAGTCTGCGACCCGTTGGCAGCCAGCTAACGGTGGATTTGGTGAAATTCCAGAACCGACGGTTAAAGTCCGGATGAGAGGGAACTAAAAGAGCGCGATTTTTCGTGCTCTCTTGCGCTATCCCTTTTCGCGCAAACGACCCCGGGCATTCCTAACCGGAGGCGAGCGAAGAGATGCAAGCAGCACAGAACACCTACGAGGTCGCGATGCGTCGCGCCGTGGTGTTGGCTGCGCAGGGTGCGGGTCGCACCGGATCAAACCCAGTGGTGGGCGCCGTCATTCTGGATTCCAACGGATCGATTGTCGCCGAGGGTTTTCACGCCGGTGGCGATCACGCCGAAGTCGTCGCGATTAAAGCAGCTAAAGAGATTCCTGCACACGCGACAATCGTCGTGACGTTGGAGCCGTGCAATCACACCGGCAAAACTGGGCCGTGCACAGAAGCGATTATTGATGCGGGTATCAAGCGAGTTGTGTACGCGGTGACGGACCCCAATCCAATTGCGGCTGGTGGGCGTGCGCGTCTTGAGGCGGCTGGGATCGAAGTCATTCATGGAGTTTTGGAGAACGAAGCGCGTTGGGTGAATCGTGCTTGGCTGCACGTTCAAGCTAAGCGGCGCCCGCTTTATATATGGAAGGTAGCGGCGACGTTGGATGGAAAGACCGCCGCGGCCGATGGCACGTCTAAGTGGATTACCGGCGAAGAGTCGCGTGCATATGTCACGCGGTTGCGTCGTGAATCCGACGCGATATTGGTGGGTACCGGGACCGTGATTGCGGATGATCCGGAGTTGGTTCCACATGACGGTGACTCATCTAAGAATCCATTACGCGTTGTCGTGGGCAAGAGAGATCTGTCTGCGGGAGCGAAGGTTTTAGATTCTCAAGCTGAAACTTTCCACCACCAATCACGCGATTTCAATCAATTGAACGAAGCGCTACTCAACAAGGGGATCAAGCAAGTCCTGGTGGAAGCGGGAAGCGAATTGGGGACCGCGATGTTTAGAGCAAATTTAATTGACGAGATTGTTCTTATTCAGGCGCCAACGCTGTTGGGTAGCGGTCGTTCGTTTATTGGCGATCTGGGAATCAAAACATTGGCGGATCGACAGGATTTAGAGCTCATTTCACATTCGGTGCTCGGAAAAGATCTAGTGACCCATATGAAAGTTGGTAAGTAATGTTTACAGGATTGGTTCAAGCGGTAGGAACCGTGGGCGCAATAGATCGTCGTGACGATAGCGCGGTCTTCCGCTTTGATGTTCCTGGCTTTCTAGACGAGGTCAAAATCGGTGATTCGATCGCGGTGAATGGTGTTTGTCTTACAGTCATCGAATTCGCGCCCGATCATTTCTCGGCGGATGTCATGGTGCAGACGCTGAAGCTGAGCTCACTCGGTTCGCTGGAAATTGGTTCGAAGGTAAATCTTGAATTGGCGGCGCGGGTTTCGGACCGATTGGGTGGGCATATTGTGCAGGGGCATGTGGATGGGGTGGGCACGATTGCAGGAATTGAACCGGGGGAGAAATGGCAACGCGTGGATGTCACGATTCCTAATCACCTGATGAAATATCTGCAACCACAAGGATCAATTTGCGTTGATGGAGTTTCTCTGACGGTGGGCGAGCTCAGCGATGCGAAGAATCAAGTCTCTGTCTGGTTGATCCCGGAGACGCTGGCCAAGACAAATTTAAGTTCAAGAAAAGTAGGCGACACCGTCAACATTGAGGTTGATGTGCTCGCAAAGTATGTAGAACGCTTGCTTCAGAGAGGCAACCAATGACGCTAGAGAACGCGCTAGAAGAGTTTGCCAAGGGTAAATTCGTCATCATCACAGACGATGAGAACCGGGAAAATGAAGGCGACTTAATGCTGTTGGCCGAGACGGCCACGCCCGAGAGCGTTGGCTTCATGGTCCGATACACATCCGGAGTTATATGCGCGGCGTTGACGCAAGAGGTTGCGACTCGGCTCAAGTTGCCTCCGATGGTGAAAAATAACCAGGATTCAAAGCGGACGGCGTTCACGGTTTCGGTCGACGCGCTCGAAGGATTGACGACGGGCATCAGCGCGCACGAGCGCGCCTTCACGATTAATAAGTTGGCGGATCAAAACGCCACGGTTGAAGATTTCTCGCGCCCGGGCCATATATTTCCGTTGATTGCGCACCCGCAGTTGCTACGTGCTCGTCGCGGACATACCGAAGCTGGTGTTGTGATGGCACAACTCGTTGGCGCACGTCCGGTGACTGCAATCAGCGAGTTGGTCAATGACGATGGATCAATGATGCGCGGAGACGCACTAATTAAATTCTCGGCCGAACACGGAATACCCATATATTCGATTCAAGAGTTAGCTGATTTGGCTGAGAAGAAGATTCCCAAGTTCACGCAATTGCCCGTGTCGTATTCATGGGCTCGGTTGCCTCGCGAGTCTGCCGATTGGCAGATTTCTGTGCACATCTCGCCCGCGGGTGTGGAGCACGCAATATTGAAATACGGCGAGCCGCACGATCAGGCGTTGTTGCGCCTGCATTCCGAGTGTTTGACGGGCGATGCGTTCGGTAGCCAACGTTGTGATTGTGGAGATCAATTAGCGCGCAGTTTTGCCGCAATTGAAGCGGAAGGCGCCGGTTACATTATTTATCTGCGCGACCACGAAGGCCGCGGCATCGGGTTGGACCAGAAGATCGCGGCTTATGTTTTGCAGGATCAGGGCATGGATACCGTGGACGCGAATCTGCATTTGGGTCACCGCGCGGATGAGCGCCTATGGACAGATGCATTGGAAATTCTGGATAACTTGGGAGTGAATCGGGTTCGGTTGCTCAGCAATAATCCACTGAAGACGGATGCATTGGTTGCTCACGGCATCAAGGTGCTCAATGTGCCTTTGTCCGGTGCCGTAACACCCGCAAATCGCGATTATCTTCTGACCAAGAAGAACCGTATGCAGCACGCGCTAGAACTCAATTAGAGCGAAGGAAGAGGAGAGAGACAATGGCTGGAGCAGCACCTGCATTTACCGTTTCACCGAAGGCTGGTGCCAAGGTGGCAATCATCTCTGCCTCGTGGCATACAGATATCTGCTCCGCATTGGTTGCCGGTGCGGTGAAGGCGATGGATCAATATTCAGTTGCCTACGAAATTTCATATGTTCCTGGCTCTTTCGAATTACCGCTCGCCGCGCAGAAGGCGCTGGATAATGGATTCGATGCAGCGGTCATAGTTGGATTGGTATTGAAGGGGGAGACGCCCCACTTTGAGTATGTCTGCCAAGGAGTGACGCAAGGCGTGATGGACGTCCAGTTGAGTCGTTCAAAGCCAGTCGGCTTTGGTGTCTTGATGTGCACCGATATGTCGCAAGCGATTGCTCGCATCGGTGGTGCAGGCAGCAAGGAAGACAAGGGTTACGACGCGGGAATCGCCGCGCTGGGGCTTATTTAGTTAATCCGCCATTCACTCAGAGTTTCCCACTCGAGAACTCTCGCCTGTCATCCTTTTACTACTTCCCCTAAGTAGGACGATTTCCGATCACGAGGGGGATTGCCATGGAACTATCAATAAGTCCTGAATGCAGTTTTTGCCACTCGGAGGAGCTAGAACTCTTCTACAGCAAGGCAAGCGGACTTCTTGTTCAGTGCAGCGAATGTGGTTTGACCAGCCCGGCGTCAAACGAACATGTCGGCTCTGAAACCATTAATTTAATCGCTAGCTGACGAGGCACTTACGAAGGACTCAATATGTCGATTGAAATGTTGTCATTACGTTCCGTTTCGCAACAAACTCACGGAGCTGAGATTGCCCGATGGGAAGATTTCAGTCGCTCTGATGCAAACTCGGTACTGGAACGCGATCGTCGTACCGGAATCGATGCCTGCTGCTTTGAAAAGTAATTTCCAAAAACTTTAGAGATAAGCCTCACGCCTTTGGGCAATCGTGAGAACCCGAATTACGAGGACCTCACGCCTGAAGGTATAAATAATTCGAAAGTCGCCGACCCTTATTCGGTAGCCATCGCGATTGGCGAGCTTGAGGGCTTTCGGCGGAATTGGATTTTCGGCCAACAAGAGCAGCGCGACATCGATTCGAGCTTGATCGCTCTTCTTTAGAGTTTTGAATAACTTCAGCGGTTTGGGATCAATGTAAAGAGCGTACTTACTCAAGCCAAACCCAAATCCTTACGAGCTTTCTCCCAAAGTACCGACTCGTCTTTGCGCTTGATTGCTTCATCAAAAGCAGCAATATCCTCCAGCTCCTCGAGCGCCCCAATCATTTTCTCGTAGAGCGAGGGACTGACTAGTACTGCGACTGGCTCGCCATGCTTGGAAATTTCAATTGGGTTTTTCTTGGCGCTTTTTACCGCTTTGGAAATATCGGCGCGGAGTTCGGAGATGCTCAACGATGTCATGATGCAATAGTACAAAACTATGTAACTTTTGTACAAATTTACCTTGCGTGAAATTAATTCAAAGGCAATCAACAAAGCGCAAAATACTTCAGTTTTATTATGAAGATTGGGTCGAGTAGGCTCAGCTCTTAATCTTCAAGATCTTAAAGATGTGCGCCCCGATAGCCCAATGGCAGAGGCAGAGGACTTAAAATCCTCCAAGTGTGGGTTCGACCCCCACTCGGGGCACCAGAATAAGTGCATCAATGTGTAGTTTTGAGCCTGTTTTGTGCTCATTATGAACCTATCCACTGACAAGTACAAGATTTAGTTTTCGCTTTGCTTAGGCTGGATTCTGACCGTAATTAGCACACCATTTAACCCCCCCCAGGGTTAAGGCAGGCAAAGATAACTAGCGCACCAGAGCTTACGGATGGGTGAAGGTTTGTAAGTAAGGCAGTAGCCAAAGCGGTATCTTTACTATTGAGCACAACTTTTGTGAACCCATTCAACTTTCTCAGTTGAACCTTTGTGGCGCACTCTGATATCTGCGTTAGCAATTGGATTTCCACAGAGCGCGCATAAAACACGAATCGTTTCTCCAGGGGCAAGAGCTTTGCGAAGGCGAACCTTTCCCGCCCTAGTCCTTGGTGGTTGCCGAAAAGGTTCCTCGTAAACAACCCGAGGTAGAGGGACAATCATCGGTCGCTTGACTT
Source organism: Candidatus Nanopelagicaceae bacterium (assembly GCA_036769465.1). GTDB lineage: Bacteria > Actinomycetota > Actinomycetes > Nanopelagicales > Nanopelagicaceae > AAA044-D11. The sequence continues at coordinate 4,107 of DAIPLA010000029.1, read as the reverse complement.
GCTTTTTTGAAGTGACTTTCCGAGGTGGCAGAGGCTTCGAGGAACTGAACGAACATTCAAATTTAATGCGGTCTATAACGGTTGTAAGTGAGAGCGCAACTTCCCCACTCGAAAAGCGCATAACTTTGTATCCAGCCTTCTCTAAGTCGTAGTCTCTGAGCTCATCAGATGCCTTGCTTCCATCGTGGCTTGAACCATCAACTTCGACAATAATCATTTTTTCAAGGCAAACAAAATCAACGATGTATGGATATATGACATGTTGTGGGTGAAATGTCGGTAGTTTTGCTGATTTCATAAGTGCTTCCAGTAGTTTTTTTTCAGTGGCGGTAGGGTTTTCCCGCATGCTAGAAGCTCTTTGTACGAGAAGTTGATAATGCTTATCCCGATTCATCGCCTTCTTCTATCTTCTTTTGCGCTCGCTTGAGTTCTTTTTCTAGCCTATGTCGATGTTCAAAGGCTCCCTCCATATATTCAGGCGGGTTCCTCTCCGCTTTAAATGGCTCTCGCTCCACTCTAACGTTCGGAGGAAGTCGTTCTGCCTGGAATCCTTGATATTCAATTTCAGCAAGTTTCACATGAGCCAGCATCATCGTGATTAATCTGAGTTGCTCCGCGATGAAGTCCTTTGTGAAAGGCACAGCTGGAATTGGAGCGTCAACGTCATAGGCTAAAAACAGACGGTCAATATCGGCTTGAATTTTATTGGAAATGTCAACAACGGCTCGTTTGGCATCCTTACGATTTTGGTCTCCAGCAATTACCACTGCTTCCCTCAGGTGAAAAAGAAGGTCTTGAAGGGTGCGAGCGCGGCTAATTGCTAAATGATGGTCCTTAACATCTTCACTGCTTTCTGACTTGGCAGATGGATAGGCATTATCTGGATTTCGAAAAGTGCTGGAGCGCAACGCGTCGAAAAATGGCGCACTCGCAGAAAGTAGTCCTTCATTGATTCGCTGTGTATCCTCAATATTGAGTTTATCTGTGGCTTTTGCGCGCGGGGCGTCTTGAACTCCCGTATTCCAACTCGCCATATGCGCAGTAGAGAGAGATAGAGCGTTATTGGCTTGGAGTACCGAATCTTTGCCTGGAAGTGCACTCAGCCCGCTCACCCATGCCAACCACTGATTGGCTGTCACTTCCAGAGGGGGATTGAACTCGTCAAAAATTAGAATTGCGTTAGATTCAATTTGCTCGCGAGTAGGAAAGAGCAAGTAGGAAATAGGGACTTGCAAGTCTGCTGCAATGAGCAATAGTTCTAAGACATCGAATTGAGTGTTTCCACCATCTTCGACGGGGTTGAGGATTCTCCACATCGCGCCTGACTCACGTCCGATGCGTTCGCCAATCGCCTTCTGACCCCATTTATTTGGGTCGCTTTCTTCCCTTAATTTGTCTAAGTCCAACAAATCTGCAGGCTGAGGTTGTCCAGGATGCAGGGTTGCAAAGATGCGGACTGCGTCCGCCAGGAGCTCAACAAAGGCTCGTTCCTTCATTTGCCTGTCGCGGATGGCGGCGTTGATGTTGAACTTAATGAGCTCTGATACTCGCACGTAGACTCGAGAACGTGTCTGTTGAGTTTGAGGGTCCTGGCTCATTCTTACCTCAATTCCGAATTTCGAAAGACCCCCCTGCAAAAAAGAGGGGATGCCTCAAAGTGACTCAAGACGTCAAAAGGCGCCTCTGGCATAGCCCAGATTAATTGAAAGGACACAATGTGTCTGTATTGCTAACCATCCAAGAAGCAGCAAAATGCCTCAGCCTCAGTGAAAGCAAGGTCTATCGCATGACTATCGCTGGGGAGTTGGACTCCATCCATATCGGACGCGCGGTTCGGGTCCCCGAGAAAGCGATTCAGAAGCTTATCGACCAACATCGCCCTGGTTTCCCTGAATACCTCAAAGGGGATAACAAATGAGTCAGAGTTACGCAACCCTCATCAAAGCCGCAGTAGGTCAGGGTGACGGCTACCTAGCCTTGTCACACTCAAAAGACCCGAAACTCAATGGGCTCAAAACTGAGTTTTACCATTCCAGTCAGGTGAGTGACTTCATGTGTGCCGTGGAGAAGTACAAGAATGAACAAGTCTATTTTGGGCTAGGACTTCGTAGTCATGCGATTCCAGACGGTAAACGTGGCGCTCGTGAAGATATCAGCAGCATTTCCATTATTGGAATGGATATTGATATCTACGATGAGAAAAAACCGCATAAGTCACTTCCAAAGAACTACGACGAAGCAGTTGCTCTACTTCAAAGCTTCGCGGTTCCACCAAGCATCATTATTGATTCTGGAAACGGACTTCATGCTTATGTAATTCTCAAAGAGACAATTAGTATCGAAACCACAGAGCAACGTGAATCGGCGCAAGAACTCGTGCGAAACTTTTACGGCGGGTTTGCTAAGCATGCTCATCCCTACGAGTTCGACTCCACCTTCGACCTCACTCGAATTCTCCGCGTTCCAGGAACCCTTAACCTCAAGGACCCGCTGCATCCACGTGATGTGACAGTTCTTTTTGAAGATTGTTCGCGCACCTACTCACTGGATGAGATTGCCGCAGTTGGGTTTTCAGGGAACATTCGCAAAGAGCGCGCAAAAAAGGTCATTGAAAAGGGAGCAAGCCAAGAAGCGATTGGCGTTATGAACCTAAAGAAAGTTATCGGTGGATGCTCTTGGTTTGAACGTGTATGGGCTCATCCAGAGTCTGCGAATTACAATGAATGGTTCGCCGTTTCTTCGGTGTTGTATTTTGCCGAAAAGGGAAACGAACTATTCCATGAATGGTCAAGCAAGCATCCAAAATATGACTACGTGGAATCGCAACAATTATGGGAGCAGGTTGACCCCGAGCGCGCACGTCGCACCTGCGACAGCGTTGCTAGTTCACTTCATGGAGCCGTAGATTGTGAAAGCTGCCCATTTCGTGGAGGAATTCATTCACCTGTAGAACTTGGGTTGCCTGAAAAGCGCATCGTGGTGACTCAAACGGGCTCCTTGCCCACAAAAGCTGCTCAAGCTTGGGCTGCAACCTATGTAACCAATGAACCCCCAAAGCTCTTTCGCAATAGCGCTGGGATTTTGCGCATCAATGCGGAACAAGCGGGGTGGAACATCCTGAATGCCAAGTCCGCTCGTCATGAGTTCGCGAGAAGTGCGGATTGGATGAAGCCTACAAAGTCGGGTTCATTAATCCCATCGGACCCCGCGGATGCGGTCGTCGAAGATATGTTGCAGACAATCAAACCTCCGCTACCAGAATTGAAGAAGGTTACTTCAATTCCAGTAATTACCGCGGATGGTCGACTCGTTCAAGACTTTGGCTACGATGAAACTTCACAAATTTATCGTATCCGTGATGTGAGCCTTGGTAACACTAAGTTTGGCACAGGTAAGAACTTTGCAACAGCTCAAGATGCTGTGAAGTTTATCCTTGAGGAATGTTTGGTGGATTTCCCCTTCGGCTCAGCTCAAGACAGTGCCCACGCTCTGGCTCTCATGTTGCATGACTTTGCCCGAAACTTATTTGGCGGTGTTTCGCCTCTGTTCCTCTTGGATAAACCCCTTGCAGGTTCAGGTGCCTCGCTCCTCTCAATGACACTTCTATATCCATCCCTCGGATTTGAGGTACCCATGAAGGTCTTTTCTAAGTCCGAGGAAGAACGTCGCAAGCAGATTACAACTCACTTGTATAGCGGGGGTGGTCCCTATGTATTAGACAACGTGAGCGGTGACAATATTGATTCCGATGTCCTAGCATCGGTTCTCACCTCGGTTACGTTTTCTGACCGCTTACTCGGCGGAAATAACGCGCCGAAGCTGCCTAATCTTGGTCCATGGGTTGCTACGGGAAATAATCCCCGCTTCTCAGGTCAACTGAATCGACGCTTTATTGAGGTGCGATTAGTTCCCAAAACTGAGGCGCCACATCTTCGCGATGGTTTTCGCCACTACCCACTGATGCCATGGGTGAAGGAAAATCGTGCACTCTTAATTGATGCGTGCATCACCATTGTTATGGCTTATGTTGAGGCTGGACGACCCGCCTGGATAGGTACCCCTCTTGGTAGCTTCGAGGAGTTTTCCAAAGTCATGGGTGGAATTTTG
>DAIPLA010000028.1:10399-13353 GCA_036769465.1 Candidatus Nanopelagicaceae bacterium | reverse complement strand
CCACGACACAACCTGGTGATCAACTCCGCGAAATTTTTGCGCAGATGGGCGCGACAATCACTCGCGACGGCACCGCGCTTACTATCTCTGCTTCACCCGGTCAGATTCACGGTATCGACGTTGATCTGCACGACGTTGGTGAACTCACCCCATCTATCGCCGCGGTCGCCGCGCTTGCAGATTCGCCATCCTCGCTTCGCGGAATCGCGCATCTGCGTCTGCATGAGACGGATCGATTGGCCGCGCTCGCCCGCGAGATCAACGCACTTGGCGGAAGCGTTCGCGAAGAAGAGAGCGCGCTTCACATCACACCTGCACCATTGCACGCCGGCGTTTTCCATACCTACGACGATCATCGACTTGCGACCGCCGGTGCGATGTTAGGGCTCGTCGTGGATGGCATCGAAGTCGAAAATATTGCGACTACTCAAAAGACTTTGCCGGACTTTCCTGGCGCGTGGGCGGAGTTGCTTCGATAAATATGGCTACCCGCGCGCATCCTCGTGAGGAAGACGTTCGCATTAGGCCTGCCCGTAGTACGAGGCCACGCACAAAAGATCGCCCAGACTATTCGGAAGCCATTCAGGGATTTGTTATTGCGGTGGATCGCGGTCGCATCACCTGCCTCATCAGCGATACCGATGGTGAACGCATCATCACCGCGATGCGCGCCAGAGAACTCGGTAAAAAGTCGGTCGTTGTTGGAGACCATGTCGGCATCGTCGGCGACACGAGCGGAACCGAAGGATCGCTCGCGCGCATCGTCGCCGTAAATCCACGCCGCAACGCACTGACTCGCACCGTCGATGACAGCGCGGGCTTAGAACGCATGATTGTTTCCAACGTTGATCAGATGGCAATCGTGATAGCCGCGGCTAACCCTGAACCACGCGAGGGCTTGATCGATCGCGCACTCGTCGTCGCATTTGATCAAGGGATTACTCCGATCATCATCCTGACCAAGACCGATTTGCTGGAAGAAAAGGCGGCCCGAGGTCGCATCACCGCTTTTCTCAAGGGGTATCGCGATATCGATATTCCCGTCATCGAGACGAAGCGCGGCGCCGACATCTCGGACATTCGCGAAGTACTTTCCGAAAAAGTTACGGTGCTGCTCGGCCATTCTGGCGTTGGTAAATCAACGCTCGTTAACGCGTTGGTTGAATCCGCCGATCGTGTTACCGGCATGGTGAATGAAGTTACCGGCCGCGGACGCCACACGTCATCAAGCGCGGTGGCGTTGGCACTCGATGGTCCGGGTGGGTGGATTATCGACACACCTGGCGTTCGCTCATTCGGAGTTGCGCACGTGGATATCAATCGAGTGCTTGGCGCGTTTACTGAATTCCGCGAATACCTTGACCGCTGTCCAAAGAATTGCTCTCATGACGAGGCCGGCTGCGCCCTTAATGAATTGCCAGCGACCGACATTCGGTTGGATAGTTTGCGAAGAATTTTGAAGGGTTCCAAGGAAGGTTATTGATATCGCCCGAAGCAAGAAGCGCCGCGGGGTGCCGACCCGATAACCTTCTCTCATGCCTCCCGTCTCATCTCATCGCGTATTTTCGCTCGCGGATGATTTGGCGTTGGCGCAACGGCTGGCCGATCTTGCTGACGCGATCACCTTAGATCGATATCAATCCATCGACTTAGTCGTTGAGACAAAACCAGATTTAACGCCGGTAACCGACGCCGATAAAGCGGTCGAGAAAGCGATTCGCGAAGTGCTCGCTGTTGAGCGCCCCGGTGACGTCATTGTTGGCGAGGAATTCGGCGGAGTTCCCGACGGCGATCAGCACTACTGGGTGATCGATCCGATCGATGGAACAAAGAACTTTTTGCGCGGAATTCCAACCTGGGCCACCCTGATTGGTTTATCGACGCCCGCGATTTCCAACAACGAGGTAATTGTCGGAGTCGTCAGTTCGCCAGCCCTCTTTCGTCGTTGGCACGCATCGGCCGGCAACGGCGCATATGTCAGCGTCAATAAATCTGCTCCGGCAAAGATTCGCGTTTCGCAGGTCGCGGATTTAGCTAATGCCTCGCTCTCCTATTCCGATTTGGTGGGTTGGGGCGCGCGCAAAGATTCATTCATATCTCTGCAAGAAAAAATTTGGCGCACTCGTGGGCTGGGAGACTTTTGGTCCCATATGTTGGTGGCAGAGGGCAGCGTAGATATCGCGATCGAACCATCACTTGCGTTATGGGATATGGCGGCGCTGGACATTATTGTTCGCGAGGCCGGCGGAAGCTTCACCAACATCGACGGAGCTCCTGGATCGCACGGAAAGAGCGGCGTTTCATCAAACGGCCTGCTTCATTCGGCATTCCTTGATGCAATAACACCCGATTCCGCGAAAGCCGCTGAAGGCAAGTAACAATGGGCTTTTTCTCTTTCTTCCGTAGAAAACGGAAAGAATCAACCGCAACCGAGGCCGCCAAGGTTCCAAAGTTCGAAGAAGTTTTCACGATCGAATCGCGCTTGTTTATCAACGCACCAGCCGATTCAACGCCAGATTCGCAATTCACCGATGAGCAATTGAACTCTGTCATCGTCACATTGGGCGCGGGCTTGCGCGCGCATTTAAGCCAAATCTCTGATGAAATTTATCCCGAGGCCCGCACGCCCACGCATCAACATAAATCCATGGTTGCGGTCGCGGACGCTTTGCTCGCTGAAGGCGCCACTCCCACACCATTTACGCAATGGAGCCAATCACCGATTCAAGGCGTTGCAGCTCGAATCATGATCAACGAACTTACACGCACCGCGCTCTTCGGACCCAGCCTTGCCATGGTGCGCAACACTGCGCCCTTCCATCCCGAGATCGCCGCGATCGTTGAATCCGCACACCAAAAGGGCGAAGTCGTTTACATCCTTGCAATCGACGGACTTGCTTACGGCGTCATCACACTCTCCCACGCGCTGCGCGAGGTCAAAGAGGGGTAGTTAG
>DAIPLA010000028.1:0-10299 GCA_036769465.1 Candidatus Nanopelagicaceae bacterium | reverse complement strand
GGGGAATGCCTTTTCTTTCTTTCCCCAAGCGCTTCTCAAAAACTGCGGTGAATTTAGAGCTCGATCCAGCCCTGCGGAATAAGTTCTTCGACCTTCTCCGGACCCCATGTGCCCTTGAAGTATGGATAGACCGGAACTTCGCCGTGAATGATTGGCTCCAAAATTCGCCAGGTTTCTAGAACGGAATCGATCCGCGCGAAACGCATGTGGTCGCCAGCCATCGCGGCACGCAACAAACGTTCGTACGCTTCTTGGCGATCACCAAGCGCAGCGCTGAATTCAACGTTCAATTGAACCGGAAGCGTCTCGAGGTTGTCGCCCGGCGCCTTAGCCATTAACTCGATATCCACGCCGTCGTTTTTACCCAATCGGAAACGAAGTACGTTCGGTGAGCCCGCCTGCGTCTCTGCAAAGAGCATTCGTGGCGGTTGCTTGAATTCAACAACGACTTCAAGAACGGTCTCTTTGAGATTCTTTCCAGTGCGCATGTAGAAGGGAACGCCGGCCCAACGCCAGTTATCGACGTGAACAACAGCTGCGACGAAGGTCTCGGTAGTCGAACCAGGTGCGACGCCCTTTTCATCCAAATAACCCACGTATTGCCCGCGGACAACGTCCGATGGCTTCAGCGAATCGATGGAGCGGAAGACCTTCATCTTCTCGTCTTCCATATATTGTGACGTGAGGTCTGACGGTGGTTCCATCGCAATCAGCGCGAGGACTTGAAGCAAGTGGTTTTGAAGTACATCGCGAAGCGCACCGACTTCGTCATAGAACGCTCCGCGGCCTTCGATGCCAAAATCTTCCGCCATCGTGATTTGCACCGAGTTGATGTAGCGGCGATTCCAGAGTGGTTCCCAGATCGAGTTTGCAAAGCGGAAAATCAAAATATCTTCGACCGACTCTTTACCGAGGTAGTGATCGATTCGATAAATGCGAACTTCGGGAAGAACCGCTTCGATCGACTCTTGTAATTTAATCGCAGATTCCAAGTCGCGACCGAATGGTTTCTCAACAACCAAGCGCGCGGTTTTTGTGAGTCCAACGCGAGCCAAGCCTTGGGTTACTTGCTCGAAGAGAGCTGGTGGAATCGCCAGATAAATAACCGGCTTGATCTTGCCCTCGAGCTTGATCGCCAAATCCTCATAGACCTTGGGGTCTTCGTAGTTACCGACGACGAGTGAGAGCTTCTTATCGAGACCAGCAAGTACTTTCTCATCAACGTTAGGTACGCGAGTACGGATCGCTTCAAAGGCGTTGCTAATAAATTGCTCGTGATCCCAGCGGGTTGATGCAACGCCCACGACCTCCGCGTTGAGGGCATCGTGCAGCGCCATGTTGTAGAGCGCGGGGAAAAGTTTCTTCTTCGCAAGGTCGCCGGTAGCGCCGAAGAGAACCAGAACGTCAGCCGGCGTGGACTTCTTTTTTGGACGATTCGACATGGATTAGTTACCAGCCTTTTTCGCCTCGCTGTGGCCGCCGAACTTCTTGCGCATCGCGGACAGAACCTTGTTCGCATAGAGATCGTTGCCACGAGATGAGAAGCGACCCATCAACGAGGCGCTCAAAACATTCGCAGGAACGCCGGCGTCGATTGCGGTCTGAACGGTCCAACGACCTTCACCTGAATCGGCGACTGCACCGGTGTAACCGGCAAGCGCTGGATCTTCGGTGTATGCCTCGGTGGTGAGATCCAAGAGCCAGGACGCAACGACAGAACCACGGCGCCAGACTTCAGAAATTTCCGCCATGTTGAGGTCGTACTTTGTCTCGGTATGATCGCCAACGGCGGTTGGGTGCTTAATTCCATTACGCGCGGTGTCGAGCAAGTTCAGTCCCTCGGCGTATGCAGCCATCGCGCCGTATTCGATTCCATTGTGAACCATCTTCACGAAGTGGCCGGCACCAACCGGACCGCAGTGATAAAACCCGTTTTCGGCTTGCGAGACCGCGCCGGTTTTGCCAGGTGTGCGCTCGGCTGAATCCACGCCCGGTGCGAGAGCCTTGAAGAGTGGGTTCAAGCGATTTACAACGGCGGTATCGCCGCCGATCATCAAGCTGAATCCGCGATCCAAACCATAGACGCCGCCAGATGTTCCGACATCGACAAATTCAATTCCAGATTTCTTCAACATCGCTGCGTTTGCGATGTCGTCACGATAGAAGGTGTTACCGCCGTCGATGATGACCGAGCCAGGCGCGAGGTGTTCTGCAACGGCCTTGATTGTTTGAGCGGTTACTTCTGCAGGAACCATTACCCAGACGATTTGTGGATTGGCGGCGTCGTTGTATTGCTTGAGGTCCGCGAGCGATGAAAGTCCGACGTAACCTTCGGATGCGAGAGTTTTCACGGTATCGGCGTTAACGTCGAAGACGCTGATATTGACTGGTGTGGATGGATCCACGTGGCGTGAGATGCGGCGTGCAATGTTTGCACCCATGCGTCCTAATCCAACAACGGTTAACTGCAGTGCCTGTGCCATCTTTTCTCCAGCCTTATTTACTCTCGCTTGATGAACGTACGGATTGATCGGTCATGATAAAAATCTGCCCAACGGGTGAATTCTGCCGTAACAAAGCTATCGGAGCAGATAACTCTTCGGTTGTGGCGCTCTGCTGTGCGCAAATCTTCAGCGTGTGTTCAAGCGCCGTTCGCTTGCCCTCACCAATCGCAAATATGTAGACCTGCGATGTCTGAGCCAATCGATGCAGTGTGATGGTGGTGCGTTCGGCCGGCGGCTTTGGTGACGCGACGACTTCCACCGCGTTTAGTCGCGAGGTCAATACTTTTTGGTCACCAGGAAAACACGATGCGACGTGCCCGTCTTCGCCCATCGAGAGGATGACGCCATCAAACCGGTTCTCCCCCAACGTTCCCAAAATTTCTGCGTCATATTGCGCACTGACTTCAACCAACGAACCCTCGCTCGGTGAAGGAACCGGGTGAAACACGGTCGACTCTGCGGTTGAGGTAAATCCGCTGGCGATAACTTTCTCCAGTCGGTCCTCGGCATCGCGATCGACGTAACGTTCGTCGCTGAACCAAATATGAAGTTTGAGACCGGCAATATCGACAATATCAGCAATGGTTACGGAGCCCGCGCTTTGGCTCTTCCAGTTTGCTCGGATTCGGTAGACGCTGATGTCGAGAGCCTGCGCAATTGCTAATCCGGTGCGGCCACCCGTGAGTACGACATGGGCATCTCGGCCATCCTGCCAAGCATGGGCGATCGAGGCGGATATTTTTTCTGCGGCTTGTGTGACGAGTTGGTTTTGCGAGCGGTCATGAATAACTTGAAGATTCACTATCCGTTCCGTTCCCGTCGCGCTAATACTCGCTAATACTGAAGAATTAATTCAGTCGAGTGCCGCAACGTTGCGGTTTATCCATCGGGCCCAGTAAATGTGGGCCCAACGGACTATTGGTAGCGGGGACAGGATTTGAACCTATGACCTCTGGGTTATGAGCCCAGCGAGCTACCGAGCTGCTCCACCCCGCGTCGGTGCTCGAATTCTATGTTAAATCGCTCGAAAGCCCAAAACGAAGAATTAATAACACTACTTCTGCGCGGCAATCTCCATTCGCTGCTATTTCTGCGCAGCAATGGCCGCAGCGATGGCGGCCTTCAAACGATTTTGTGCTGCACCGTATGCAGTGAAATCGCCATTGCGAAGCGCGGCTTGCGAATCAGCCATCGCGCTCTGCGCAGCTGCAAGTGCGGCTTTAAGAGCAGCGCTACCTGTTCCGCTCACCGAAGTGCTTGGCATCGATGATGACGTTGACGTTGATGTGGAGGCAGATGGAAGTCCAGTGTTGCCGGTTAATACCGCGCCGTTGTTTCCACTAAAGACTTGATCGAGTGCGCCCTGCAAGGTGTTATCAAATCCAATTTGATCTCCGAAGCTGACTAGAACTTTTTGGAGCAACGGATATGCAGATGCATTGGATGTTGCACGAACATAAACCGGCTGGACATAAAGCAATCCGCCGCCGACCGGAAGCGTCAGCAAGTTACCGAGAACGACGTCGGATCCGCCTTGACGCAAGAGCGAGAGCGCTTGGGCAACGGTTGGGTTCGCCTCAAAGTTAGAGGCCACCTGAGAAGGGCCAGAAATGTTGGTCGAACGCGGTAATTGCAACACCGAGATCTTTCCGTAATCAGGGCCATAGGTTGAATCCACTGATGCGAAAGCGGTCAGGTTCTGGCGATTTCCGCGTGGAACAAATGACGTGGTCAAGGAGAAAGCAGGCGTCTTTGCGCCCGGCAATTGCATCGTCATGTAATACGGAGGTTGCAATCCTGCGTTAGCTCCGAGCGATGATGGATCGGTCGGTACGCGCCAGAAATCCTGGCCACCGTAATACGCGTTCGCGCTGGTCACGTGATACGTGCTGAGTACATCGCGTTGAACCGAGAAGAGATCTTCTGGGTAGCGAATGTGTTGAAGTAGCGTAGGCGACATCGCGCTCTTTGGCTGAATCGTGCCAGGGAACGCCTTACTCCAGGTCTTCAAAACTGGATCGGTGGTGTCCCATTGATACAACGTCACGGTGCCGTCATAGGCATCAACGGTTGCCTTCACGGAGTTGCGGATGTAGTTAACGTTTTGATCCGGCAATGGGCTGACGGTGGTTGAACTTGTGGTCACCGAGTTGGTGGTCGCGTTAGCAAGGTTGGTGTTCTTGGAATATGGATAGCCCGCGCTCGTCGTGTACCCATCGAGAATCCAAAGGACCTTGCCGTTAATGATGGCGGGATACATATTGCCATCCAGCGTCAACCACGGAGCAACCTTGGCAACGCGCTCGCGCGGATTACGGTTATAGAGAATCTTTGAATCTGAGTTAATCAAGTTCGAGAGAAGGATTCGCTGCTCTTTGTAGTTGATTGCAAATAGCGCGCGGCTGAGGAAGTTGCCCATAGGGACGCCGCCGGTGCCGGTGTATGTGAAGTTTTGCTGACCAGTTGATGAGGCATCGTTCGGATAATCGAGCTCGGCGGGTGTGCTGCTCTTTGTGCCACCGACGATTGAATAATCAGGAACGTTCTCGCCAAAGTAAATTCGAGGTTGGAAAACTCCCAAGCCCGCGGTTGGAGGAATATTGCCGACAACAAATTGTGGCTTTCCATCGGCATCTACAGTGTTGGAGGTTGCCGCAACAAAGCCAAATCCGTGGGTGTAGACCAAGTGGTCGTTGATCCAGTTACGCGATGGGTTGCCACTGATGTTGAGTTCGCGAACCGCGACCGCGACATCTCGGCTCTTGCCGTTGATGACATAGTGATCCATATCCAGCGCGTCCGCAAATGTGTAGTACGGCTTAATCTGTTGCAACTGGCGGAAGGTCTGCGCTTCGACCGCAGGATCAATCAACCGCGCGTTTGAAACGGTTGACACGTCGTTGGCTAATTGGCCAGCAGCGGTCGTTGACTTCGCTTCGTAATCTTGGACCGAAACATTCGAAAGGTTATAGGCGGCTCTCGTTGCTTCAATATTGCGCTGAATATATGGAGCTTCCTTGGTGGATTCGCTCGGCTTAACCTGGAACTGTTGAATGATTCCTGGATAAACGCCGGCAACAACCAATGACGATACGAGCATCAAGCTGACGCCAGCTGCTGGCAAAATCCACGAACGGCGAATGATGTTTGCAAAAAAGAGAAGCGCGCAGATAACGGCGATGCCGGCAAGGATCGCTTTTGCTGGCAGGACCGCGTTGACGTCGGTGTATGCCAAACCGGTTATTAGATGACCAGTTTTTAACGCCAAGGTGTAACGGTCGAACCAATACGCAACTGCCTTGATAAGAACCAGTACCCCGAGAAGGACCGAGAGCTGAACGCGAGCCACAACGGTGGTGCGGTCTTCGCGAACCTGCGGGCGAATTCCACCGTAGATGTAATGAACAATCGCTGCGGCGAGAATTGAAAGAACGATGGTGGAAATTCCCCAGCTGATCAATGATTCATAGAACGGCAGCTTGAAGGCAAAGAACGAAATATCTAAGTGGAATTGTGGGTCGGTCGTTCCGAAAGGTGTGGAGTTTTTGAATTGAAGCCATGAGCTCCAGAGCTTGGTGCCGGCGCTGCCAGCGATATAAAAGATGACTACGGCTAGACCGAGAATGACCCAACGGCGAATTGGCTCGAGCTGGGAACGATAGCGCTCGAGGTTGTCGGCTTCCGATGTAAGTGGGACATAAATGGGGCGCTTCTTATAAGCCAAGACCGCGTTAAAAATAATGATGGCCGAGGTAACGAGTCCGAAGCCCACGAAGAGATAAGCCTTGGTGAAGAGCACAGTGCGCCAGACGCTGGTGAAATGAACAGAGCGATACCAGAGCAGATCAACGTAGAAACCGCTGAGGCTGACCAAGATAATGGCCGCGACAACAAGTGTGAGGACGGTCCAGAAGAGCGGGCTCTTTAGGGGCGAGCGACGGGCGGCGCCATTTCCGGAGTTGCCACCATTGCCAAAGTTGGAGAAGCGATTTCCAGGGAATTGAAATGAACTCATACGCCAACTCTAGTCACCCCGGGGAGGGGGGCAATTCGGATTGGTTGTCAGATGGCTTAACAGTGGGTAGCGAGCGCTCCTGAGAGGACGTGAACCGCTTCGCCGAGCGAGCTGACCGGCGCGAGTCGAAGCCCGTGCGGAACGCGCGTGATGTCAGCGCAGTTATCGCGTGGTAAGAGAAAGAGCGTCGCGCCAGCACGAGCAGCGCCACTTAATTTTTGATCGATTCCGCCGATCGCGCCAACCACTCCTTGCCGGTCGATGGTTCCGGTTGCGGCAACAATTCGTGAGCCGATCAATGTGGGAGCGATGGTGCGATCAACGAGTGAAAGCGCGAATCCGAGACCCGCGCTTGGTCCACCGGTTTCCTGCAACGAAAATTTAATCGGCGCGTTACGCAATTCCTTGGCTATGGATTGACTTGCGCCAGTTGAATCTGGTGAGAGGCCATCTATGAAATTTGCGGCTGCGCTAATTGCATCCGCTTCGGAGTTAGTCATCTCCGCTCTACCTGCCGCCAAGGTTTGCTTCGCGCTCTCGCTCTTCGGATAAATGATGTCGCGTGGATAGACCGCCATTTGGCCGTTGAGCCAGGCCACCAAGAGCTGTGGCGCGTATATGCGGGCGGCTGGGTTGGTCACGTAGACGGTAGTGGCGAGCAATTGACTCCGAGTAGGAGATTGACTCTGTGATGGAGCAGGTGCGCTTTTATCGAGGCCGACCGGCAGAACCAACGCCTTACCTAACAAGTTATAGGTGGGGCCCGGTTGCAAAACAACATAGGGCAAGGGAATGAACTGGGCGGCCACAACGATCGCGGCCACGATGATGAATTGCGGGCGGCTGAGATATCTACGAATCATGAGATCTGCTCTTTGCCGCTGGGTTCTGTAAAAGGCTTGCGCGCCTTATTCGCTATCGCGAAAGCTCTTCTGGAAATTTTGAAACTTGCCCACCGAACGATTCGTCTCGTTGTCGAACTTGTCCTGAAACTTTGAGACCCACACGACGTAGGCAATGCCACCGATAATTGCGGCGCCCGGAATAACCCACCAAATCAGCGCAGCGAAGGCCACGTTGTTCGAGGCGGCTGCGAGGGGAAGGTTGATCACGGGCCAAGATTAGCGTGGGGGGACTCGCCGCGCTCGGTGCGGGCGAGGGAGCGCGGCGGGTGCAGGTGCCCTACCGGGAAGACGGAGTTCCCCACCGGGAAGAATTTGTCAGCCAATACTGTTAACTTGGTAGAACCCAGACGTGATGAATTCGTGGAAAGAAAGGAATCGCTGAGATGAGTGGATCATTTGGCTTCGGCCCCAACAACGGTGGCGATGATGAGAATCCGCGCGACAACTCCGGCGTGCCGAACATGGGCGACTTCTTTGCCCAGTTTGCGAATATGGGAATCAATCCGCAATCACTTTTTACTGGATTCAACAACGCCGCACAGAACGCAGCGAACAATGGCGCGTTGGTACCGGTCGCTGTCATCCGCGACGTTGCTCGTAAATTCCTCGCCACCCAGAGTGAAATTCCAGTGGGTCTCGGCGATTTGGCTCAGACCGAAGAAGCGCTCAACATCGCCAACACCTGGCTTGATGCAGTAACGATTTTTCCCGCCACCACCCATGTGGCAAACAATTCGTGGAGCCGCCGTGACTGGCTCGACTCCTCCATCGAGGGTTGGCAAAAGATGATCGAGCCACTCGCCGCAGGTATGGCGGAGGCGCTCACTCATGGACTACCCGCGCTCGGGCAGATCGATATGTCCCAACTCGATATTCCAGAGTTGGCCGGAATGCAGTTGCCAGATTTATCCGCGCTCGTGCCAGTGATGCGCAATTTTGTGGGCCTGCTCTTTGCTTCACAACTGGGCCAGGCGGTGGGTCAACTCGCGCTCTCTGTAACTGGTGCGCATGATGTCGCGCTCCCGATTTTCAAGAGCGCTGAAGCTCGCCTTCTGCCGCAGAACATCGCCGCTTGGGGCTCGGGGTTAGAGCTGCCAGAAGAGGAAATACGTATTTATCTCGCGCTTCGCGAAGCGGCCGCTGCTCGCCTATTCAGCCACACCCCATGGCTCGCTGAATACATCCGTGAAGCAATCGCCGCTTACGGCAGCGGTATTCGCATCGATATTCAGGCCGTTCAACGCCAAGCAGAAGATGCGATCAATACCGGAGAGCTTGATCTTTCAAACCCCGAATCCATCAATATCGCGATTACGCGCGGCATGTTCACACCAGAGCAAACTCCGAAGCAAGAAGCCGCACTCAATAAGCTGGAAATGGTTCTGGCGCTCATCGATGGATGGATTGACCACGTGACATCGGCCGCCGCGGAATCGCGCTTGCCATCGTTTGCAGCACTCTCGGAAACGCTTCGCCGTCAACGTGCGACATCCGCACCAACGCAACAACTCTTTGCGTCGCTACTTGGGCTTCAAGTTTCACCGCGCAAGACTCGAGAATGCGTTTCATTCTGGAACGAAGTTACAACGCTGGCCGATATTCAAGGCCGTGACCAACGTTGGGAGGATGCGGTACTTCTTCCGACCGCTGATGACTTGGGTGATGCCAAAAAATTCTTGGCGAGTACCTCGGTTCCCGATGACCTCTCCGGTCTGATCTAAAGCAGGCCTGATGTAAAGCCGGTCCGCCCATAAAAAAGCGAAGCCCCCGGGCGCTCGATTTTTTGTTTGCCTTCCCCTTGCAAACAAAAAACGGTTATCCGAGGACTTCGTGGCACGAAACCTACGATAAGTAATCTTGAGAATCAAACGAGCGCGCCCTGAGATAAAGCGAAAATGTTGATAACTTGTGGGTAAAGGTGTGCACAAATAACGCGACACTTTTGTCGACGACGGGTAATTTCGAGGATTCGCTCCGCCTAGCCTGCAAGATGGTTCAGTGGACAACCCGCTACAGCTCGATCTCTTCGACGATGGCTCCGATATCTTCGCGCCGGTGAGCGATTCGGGTAGTTCGTCCAGAGGAGTGGCTCTTTCTAGGTCTCCCGCGGCAACCACGACGACGACTCAATCCTTGCGAGATCTCCCCGAGTTTCGAGTTGTGCGAAGCACTCGTAGGAAACGTAGCATTCAGGCTTTTCGGACAAATGGCATCATTGAAATTCATATGCCCGCCAAAATTTCCCGCCGGCAAGAAAACGAGCTCATTCCCGAGATGATCGCGATGGTCCTTGAGCGCGAAGCTCGGGCGCGCAAGGGTGATGAGGTGCTCCTGCATATGAGCGCCGAGCTGCTTGGCTCGCTCTTGCCCGAATTTAGCGAGCGCCCCTCCTCGGTCACCTGGCGTCCGATGCGAGAGCGATGGGGTTCATGCACAACCTTGGATCGGACTATCCGAATTTCGCAGCGCCTCAACACCGCGCCCGAATACGCCCTCAAGTACGTGCTCTTTCACGAGTTGATTCACCTGCGGATTGCTGGGCATGACGATAATTTCTACGAGCTCTTAGAGCGCTATCCGGAAAAGGAGCGCGCAGAGGCCTTCCTTGAGGGTTACGAGGCTGGTATCGCGGGGACGCCGGACGAGATCTCGCTCAACATCGGGGTTTAGAACGGGGCACTTCACGATTGATGTAGCGATTGATGTAGCGATTGCTAAAGGCGTGCAAAACGGACATTTTGGGGCGTTGAACGCGGATTTGAGCGCGATTTACGCTGAATGAGCGTGAATGAGCGTGAATGAGCGCGGTTTCCAGCGTGCGGGCGGGTATGGTTTAGCTAGCGCACGCTCACACGGGAGCCTCCCGGTTCGAGCG
>DAIPLA010000027.1:12057-13423 GCA_036769465.1 Candidatus Nanopelagicaceae bacterium | reverse complement strand
AAGCCATCTGGAGAAATAAAGAGCGCCTTTGATGCATAGACAACACCGGCGGCTCCGCCGACGCCAGCACCCAGTACGAACGACCAAATCTTGTACTTCAGGGTTGGGACGCCCATGAGTTCTGCAGCATCCTCATCTTGACGAATCGCTTCCCAGGCGCGTCCTGGACGACGTGCGGAGAGCCGACGGATCATCCAGATGGTCAAAAGAATAAGAGTCAGGACGAGCCAGAAGAAGGAATTTGGAGTCATGATGTTGAAGTCCAACGTTCCGACGCCTGGCACCTTCAATGATGGTGGGTTAGGAATATTCGCGATTCCGTTTGGTCCACCGATCTTTTGAGTGTTCAGTGCGGTAATTCGAATAATTTCACCAAACCCCATGGTCACAATTGCTAGATAGTCACCGCGAAGACGTAGCGTCGGAATGCCGAGCAGAACGCCGGCGAACATCGCCAACGCCATTCCGATCGGAAGAATTTCCCAAGTGTTCAGATGGGTGTGCTTTCCGAGAACGCCCATGGTGTACGCACCAATCGCAAAAAATGCGACGTATCCAAGGTCGAGCATTCCGCTCTTACCCACCACAATATTTAGGCCGAGGGCCATCAGTACGAACATTCCCACCGGATAGACCAGAACATCTTGATAGGAGCTTATTGGTGTGTTCAGGACGTTAGTGAACGAGAAGTTACCGGCAAAAGGCAGCGATGCAACAACTGCGATCATTGCGACAGCGAAGGTTATGCGGCGTGGTTTATCCCAACCCGCCCACATGTTTGCGCCTTTGTCGCGCAGATTAAAATCACGAATTTTTGACATCGAGATCACACCCTTGTCTGCTGAACGGCTTCGCCGAAGAGGCCGTTAGGTCGGAAGAGGAGGACAACTACAAGGACGATGAAGACGGTGATTGCTTTCCACTGAGAGCCAAGGACCGCAGAGGCATAGGTTTCAAGGAGGCCAAGGACCAATCCCCCAATAAATGCGCCGCGGATATTTCCGATGCCACCGAGGACGGCGGCGGTAAAGGCCGCGATGCCAATATTGAAACCGATGTTATACTTGGTGCCTTCGTAAATCGTCTCAAAGAAGAATGCGGCAGCGCCGGTCATTAGGCCACCGATAAGGAAGGTGATGGAGATAACCCGGTTGAGGTTAATTCCCATCAACTTTGCGGTCTCTTCGTTCATCGACACAGCGCGGATACCCTTTCCGAGGCGAGTGTGGTTAACGAAGCGCTGCAGGAAGAAGAACATCAACGGCGCAACAATAAAGACCAAGAGTTGATCGATACGGATATTCGCACCGAGCACGGTGAAGAGCGAACTCTTGTGCAGCACCTCAGGGTCTGGAACTGAACGACC
>DAIPLA010000027.1:0-11957 GCA_036769465.1 Candidatus Nanopelagicaceae bacterium | reverse complement strand
GCACGGTGAAGAGCGAACTCTTGTGCAGCACCTCAGGGTCTGGAACTGAACGACCGGCGGTCATCAGACTGACGGATTCGCTCAGAACGATTGACATGCCGATTGCAGAAATAAGCGGCGCCAAGCGGTTTGTGCCGCGTGAGCGAAGGCGACGGTAAGCCACGAGTTCAACGACCATCGCTGTTAATCCGGAGGCCAACATCGAACCGATGAGGCAGAGCAGCATGGTAAAAATCAGATTCGCGCCGTGCAGATCGGGGCCGTTTGGCTGGTGACCCAACAGGTTGCGAGTGATCACGACGGTGGCGAAGGTTCCCACCATGAAAATTTCGGAGTTCGCAAAGTTGATCATGCGAAGCACGCCATAGACCATCGTGTAACCGAGCGAAATAAGGACGTAAATAAATCCTTGGACCGCGCCAGAGAAGGTCAACTGCCAGAACTGACTTATGAGGGTATGCAAGTCGCTCTCCTTGTTGAGGTGAATTTTTGGTGAACCGCTAGTGGACGGACTTTATACGAAAAAGCGCCCCTCCTGCTAGCAGGAGGGGCGCTTTTTAGCCATTAAAGGCCTTCGTTTTGAGTCAGATAATTACTTGATCTGGCCCTTTGAAACGATTGTGCCGCCCTTTACAAGGAAGCCGTTGATGAAGCCAGCACCAGCTGTATCACCGTTTGCATCGAAGGTGATGGAGTTGCCCATCAAGCCCTTGAATGTTCCGGCGTTGATGCAGGTCTGGATCTTCGCGCGGGTGTGGTTACCCTGTGTGATACAAGCGAGGAATACGTTTGTAGCATCGAAATCTTCTACAGCGTATGTTCCTGGAGCGGTTCCGATGACCTTTGTGAAGTCAGCGGTTGTCTTCGCGCCTGCATCCTGGAATACAGCTGAAGAAGCGGTCAAACGAGCGCCTTCTGCAGATGCACCAGCATCAGTGATGAATCCTGGATCGTAGGTGCCGTCGCCTGAAGCGAAGACGCCTGTGTAACCAGCGTTGCGAAGCTGCTTAACGAAGTCAGCTGCCTGTGCATAGTAGCCAGAGTAGATAACAACGTTTGTTGAAGCTGCCTTGATCTTTGAGATTGTTGCTGAGAAATCAAGTGTGGCGTTTGTGCCATCAACTGAATCTGTACCAGCAAGCTTTGCACCAAGTGTCTTAACAGCTGCCTGGACGTATCCGTCAAGACCAACACCGTATGAAGACTGATCGTTTACTGCGTAAACGACTGGGCTTGTAACACCCTGGATTGCGTACTTAGCAAGAGCTGGACCCTGCTTGTCATCCTTTGAAGGGATGCGGTGGAAGTAAGGACCACCGAAGTCGGTTGACTTTGGATCGGTCAAGGTCACGCGGGTTGCTGATGGCGAAACCATTGGCAACTTTGCAGCCTTGTAGAATGGGAATGACGCAACAGATGCACCTGAGAATGCAGGTCCAACTACGCCAACGATTGTTGCATCCTTAGCTGTTCCTGGAGCAACAACGCCTGCGCCTGTTCCTGAACCCTGATCGTCAACTTGCTTAAGACCGATCTGGTAGCCAGGGTGCTTTGCGTTGTAGAGATAGAGAGCGTACTTAACGCCTGCGATCTCATCGAGACCTGTCTGCTTGTTATCGCCGGTCAATGGACCTTGGTAAGCGATGTAGAGCTTGTAGTTAGCGGCTTGAGCTGAAGTTGCAACAAATGCACCCGAAACGAGTGATGCTGCAGCAACAAGCGCAAGACCGAGCTTTGTCTTCTTGTTCATGTAGACCTTCCTGTAGATGAGCTATAGCGGATTACTCCCCTATAGGTACTGCCTGTTTCCCGGGACAGGGAGGGGTCAAGAATAAAGGTGAACGGCAGGTGAATACAAATAAAAATAGGCTAAAAGAGCATCTATATCGAGATGTTTACACGATTGTTACCAAGCCCCAGCGTGCTCAGATGCAGGCTCGAACTAGTTGCGAATCTCCCGCAGGACGAAAGGGCGGCTGGGCGCTACGCCTCGGGAACCGAATCCGGCGAGATGACCGCCTGAGCAACCTGCTTCATCGTGAGTCGTCGATCCATCGCCGCACGTTGAATCCAACTGAACGCTTCTGGTTCACTCAAGTTAAGAGCTTGCATCAAAATACCTTTTGCACGGTCGATAACCTTGCGCGTTTCTAGCCGATCATGAAGATCTGCTACCTCGCTTTGCAGCGCCTTCATCTGTACATGACGACTGACTGCAATTTCAATTGCAGGAACAAGATCACCGATGGTGAATGGTTTTACAACGTAAGCCATCGCTCCCGCATCGCGAGCACGATCAACAAGCTCTCGCTGTGAAAAGGCGGTAAGCATTAACACCGGCGCGATATCAATAATGTGTTCGGCCGCAGAGATTCCATCCATCTCCGGCATTTTCACGTCAAGGATTGCAAGATCAGGTTTATGCTCTTTTGCTAGCGTAATCGCCTCGACGCCATTGCTCGCCTGAGCGACCACGTCGTATCCCGCCTCTTTCAACATCTCCACTAAATCCAGCCGGATAATTGCCTCATCTTCCGCCACCAAGATTCGATAGCGCAGGGAGTCAGCGTTGGTGGAGGTGGAATCTGTCATGTGCCTCGAGTCGGATTTGAACCGACACTGTGCGGATTTTGAGTCCGCCCTCTCTACCGTTGGAGTACCGAGGCGTCTGACGAATTATAACGAGAATTAGATTATGAGCTAATTCGCGCTCACGTCGAACTACTTTCGGTAGGCCGCTGCAACGCCCGCTACTGCATCGCCCACGCGGTGGACGCGCATCGCGTTTGTGGAACCGGGAATTCCGGGCGGAGAGCCAGCAACAATCACAACGCTTTCGCCAACCTTTGCTCGACCGGAATCAATCAAAATCGTGTCCACTTGCAACACCATCTCATCGGTATGTTCAACCATCGGTGAAATCATGGGTTCGACTCCCCACGAGAGCGCAAGCTGATTGTACGTGGCGGCCTCTGGGGTAATGGCCAACATAGGGATTGGCGAACGAAGACGAGACATACGACGAGCTGAATCACCAGATTGAGTGAACGCGATCAAATATTTTGCATCGAGCGTTGTTCCCACTTCAACCGCGGCTTTGGTTATGGCACCGCCCTTTGTGTGTGGCGCAAAACGGAGGTGAGGAACTCGGTCGAGCATTGTCTCTTCGGTGCGCTCAATAATCCGTGCCATAGTTTGAACGGCCTCGATCGCAAATTCTCCGACGCTCGTCTCGCCCGAGAGCATAAGCGCATCGGCGCCATCAAGAACGGCGTTTGCGCAATCGGTGGCTTCAGCGCGGGTCGGACGTGAATTAGTGATCATGGAATCGAGCATCTGGGTTGCGACGATGACCGGCTTGGCGGCTTCACGCGCCAACTGGACGCAACGCTTTTGAACCAGCGGTACTTCTTCAATAGGCATTTCCACGCCGAGGTCGCCACGAGCAACCATAATTCCATCGAAGGCGGCAACAATTTCTTCCAAGTTGTCGACCGCCTGTGGCTTTTCAATTTTTGCAATAACCGGACGGCGAATACCTTCTTCATCCATAATCGCGTGTACATCTTTGATGTCGGCGGCGTTCCGAACAAACGAGAGCGCAATGAAATCTGCGCCAGCGCGCAGACCCCAGCGAAGATCGTCTCGATCCTTCTCCGATAACGCGGGCACAGAAACGGCGACACCCGGCAGATTTATACCTTTGTTATTACTAACGAATCCGGGCTCGATGCATTTGGTGACTACATCATTTCCCTTAACCTCAACGACTTCAACCGTGACCTTGCCGTCGTCAATCAGAATGCGATCGCCGGCCTTGCAATCGCCAGGCAAGCCTTTGTAGGTCGTACCCACTCGCTCTTTCGTTCCATCGACCTCGTCTGTGGTGATGGTAAAAATATCGCCGCGCTTGAGTTCGTGTGGACCATTGGCGAAGCGGGCCAATCGAATTTTGGGTCCTTGGAGGTCTACCAAAATGGCAACGGCCTTGCCGGCCTCGGCGGCAGCCTTGCGAACGCCATCAAGGCGTGCCTGGTGCTCGTCATAACCTCCGTGTGAAAGGTTGAGTCGAGCCATGTTCATTCCGGCCGCTACCAACTCTTTTACTCGCTCCGGCGCCTCAACGGCAGGGCCCATGGTGCACACTATTTTCGCTCTACGCATGACTGAACCTTAACTCAAACCATGAGTGGACGAGTCGTCGGCGCGATTGGCGCAGGCAACTGCGTCTCTCCCACCAAGAATTCATCTACGGCGGACGCAGCAGACCGTCCTTCAGCAATTGCCCAAACAATCAATGACTGTCCGCGCCCGGCATCGCCACACACAAATACGCCTTCGGTCTTGGTTGCAAACTTTGCATCCCGCTTCACATTTCCGCGATCATCAAAATCAACCTCAAGTTGCTGAAGAAGTTCGCTCTTCTCGGGTCCAACAAAGCCCATCGCTAAGAAGGCGAGGTCTGCTGGAATCTCACGCTCGGATCCCTCGACCTTTTCAAACTTGCCGTTCACGAATTTGGTTTCAACCAGCTTGATCGCCCGGAGATTTCCATCCGCGTCGCCAAGGAATTCTTCGGTGGATACCGCATACAAGCGTTCGCCTGCTTCTTCATGTGCGCTGCTAACGCGATAAATCATTGGGTAGGTCGGCCACGGTTGAGTAGACGGACGTTCTTCCGATGGACGAGGCATAATCTCGAGCTGAGTCACACTTGCTGCGCCCTGACGAATTGCCGTTCCGAGACAATCGGCTCCGGTATCACCGCCACCCAAAATGACGACGTGCTTCCCCGCTGCATTGATCGGCGGTTGACCAGGGAGTTCGCCGAGGCCTTGCTTATTGCCCCATGGCAAATATTCCATCGCTTGATAGATGCCCTTAAATTCACGTCCGGGCACCGAGATGTCGCGCCAATTCGTCGCGCCAATCGCAAGAACAATCGCGTCATATTTCGCACGCAGCTGCGCACCCGTGACATCGACGCCAACGTTCACGCCGCTACGGAATCGGGTTCCTTCTTGTTCCATCTGATGAATTCTGCGGTCGACGACGGCCTTCTCCATTTTGAATTCCGGAATTCCATAACGGAGCAGTCCGCCTGGCTTTTCTGCGCGTTCATACACCGCAACGGTGTGGCCGGCGCGCGTCAGTTGCTGTGCAACCGCTAGGCCCGCGGGTCCTGACCCAATAACGGCCACCGTCTTGCCAGTAAGGCGTTCCGATGGCAACGGAATCACATTTCCGTTGGAGAAAGCCTCTTCGATAGTGCGAAGTTCAACTTGCTTGATGGTTACTGCATCGGCGTTTATTCCTACAACACAGGCCGTCTCGCATGGTGCAGGACACAACCGGCCAGTGAATTCTGGAAAATTATTGGTCGCGTGCAAGCGATCGATAGCCTCGCGCTTTTCACCGCGCCAGATGAGGTCGTTCCACTCAGGGATGAGGTTGCCGAGTGGGCAACCGGAATGGCAGAACGGAATTCCGCAATCCATGCATCGGCCAGCCTGCTTTTGCAGGTCGCCGAAATCCTGCTCGAGATAGACCTCTTTCCAATCTTTAATACGCACGTCAACCGGACGTCGCTTAGGAGTTTCGCGAGGTGTCGTGAGAAATCCTTTGGGATCAGCCATTGAGAGCCTCCATGATTGCGGTGTCCGCAGAGACGCCTTCGCGTTCTGCGCGTTCGATAACGGCGAGAACGCGCGCATAGTCGCGCGGCATCACCAATGAGATTCTCGACTTTTCGCTCGCCCAATTCTCGATTAACGAGTGAGCAACGGTTGATCCGGTCTCGGCATAAAAATCCTTGAGGATAGCCAGAAGCGGTTGCTCTTGATCCGCAGGAAGCGGAAGCACATCGACCATTTCACCGTTAACCAAGCGTGGATCAAGGTCCAATACAAATGCTCGGCCACCGGACATGCCGGCGGCAAAGTTTCGCCCAGTCCGACCGAGAACAACCGCGGTTCCGCCGGTCATGTATTCGCAGCCATGGTCGCCTACGCCTTCGACTACTGCAGTGGCGCCTGAGTTTCTCACGCAGAAGCGTTCGCCAACTATTCCGCGAATGTAGATCTGACCTGCTGTTGAACCATAGCCAATGACGTTTCCGGCAATCACATTCTCTTCCGAAGCGAACCCCGCCCTCTCATCTGGACGAACTATCACTCGGCCACCGGAGAGACCCTTGCCGACGTAATCGTTGGCGTCGCCATAAAGTCGAATGACCATTCCCTTGGGAGTGAATGCACCGAGCGACTGACCAGCCGAACCATGAAGTGCAATATTTATCGTCTCAGTGGGTAGACCTTCTGAGCCATAACGGCGCGTTATTTCTGCGCCCAACATCGTTCCGACCGTTCGGTTAACGTTAGAAACCGGCAAATCAATGCGAACTGGAGACTTCTTCTCCAGCGCATCCTTCGCGAGTTCAATCAACGTGTTGTCCAACGCAGCAGATAGTCCGTGATCCTGAGTTGTCAGATTGCGACGAGCCGCATCGGTGCCAAAGACCGGCGCCTCAAGCAGCGGCGTGAGATCCAAACCGCTCGCCTTCCAATGATTGACTGCGCGCGACATATCAAGGACTTCGACTTGGCCAATCGCCTCTTCCAACGTGCGGAAGCCAAGCTTTGCCAACCATTCGCGTACTTCTTCGGCGATGTATTCGAAGAAAGTTTCAACGAATTCTGGCTTGCCCGAGAAGCGCTTGCGCAGTTCGGGGTTCTGAGTCGCGACACCAACCGGACAGGTATCCAAATGGCAGACGCGCATCATGACGCAACCCGATACAACGAGCGGTGCCGTCGCGAATCCAAATTCCTCGCCACCGAGTAAAGCGGCGATAACCACATCTCGACCGGTCTTCATTTGACCATCTACTTGAACGACGATGCGATCGCGAAGACCATTCATCATGAGCGTTTGCTGGGTTTCAGCGAGACCTAGCTCCCACGGAGCGCCCGCGTGCTTCAACGATGTCAACGGGGATGCACCGGTTCCGCCATCATGGCCTGAGATGAGAACTACATCTGCGTGCGCTTTGGAAACACCAGCCGCGACAGTTCCGACGCCAACTTCAGCCACGAGCTTGACGTGAATACGCGCCTGATTGTTGGCATTCTTTAGATCGTGAATGAGTTGGGCAAGATCCTCGATCGAGTAAATGTCGTGGTGAGGTGGTGGCGAGATGAGGCCAACTCCTGGCGTTGAATAGCGCACTTGTGCAATCCATGGATAGACCTTGCCGCCAGGCAGCTGTCCGCCTTCACCAGGCTTCGCACCTTGTGCCATCTTGATTTGAATGTCATCGGCATTGACCAAGTACTCGCTCGTGACGCCGAATCGGCCAGAGGCAACCTGCTTGATGGCAGAGCGCTTGGAATCACCGTTTGGCTCGCGGGTATAGCGGGAAGGATTCTCGCCACCCTCGCCGGTGTTGGATTTTCCACCAATACGGTTCATGGCGATCGCCAAGGTTTCATGCGCTTCGGCAGAGATTGATCCGTAAGACATGGCACCCGTTGCAAATCGCTTGATGATTTCTGACGCGGGTTCGACGTCGTTGATATCAATAGCTGGACGGACGCCCTCTTTGAAGGTGAAGAGCCCGCGCAATGTCATGAGCGATTCGGCCTGATCGTCGATCTTCTTTGTATAACGCTTAAACACGTCGTAACGCTTTGCTCGTGTTGAGTGTTGCAAGGTAAAGACGGTCTCCGGGTCGAAGAGGTGTGGCTCGCCATCGCGGCGCCATTGGTATTCGCCACCGATAGGCAAGCGCTTTGTGCCAGGAACTTCGCCGCCTGGTGGATAGGCGATATGGTGGCGACGAATTGTCTCTTCGGCGATAGTGCCCAGGGAGACGCCACCAAGTCGAGATGTGGTGCCGACAAAATACTCATCCACTACTTCACGTGAAAGACCAATCGCCTCGAATACTTGCGCGCCGGTGTACGACGCGATGGTGGAGATTCCCATCTTCGACATCACTTTGAGAACACCTTTGCCGAGCGACTTAATCAGATTTGCTACTGCCTTTTCTGGCGTGATGCCAGTGATAACGCCTTGACGCACTAAGTCTTCCGCCGACTCCATCGCCAAATATGGATTAACAGCGGCGGCGCCAAATCCAACGAGCAGCGCAACGTGGTGAACTTCTCGCACCTCGCCACTTTCCACGACCAAGCCAACCTTGGTACGCGTTTTCTCACGGATTAAGTGATGATGAACCGCAGCAGTAAGCAAGAGCGATGGAATTGGGGCTTCTTCAGAATCGCCATCGCGATCCGACAGAACGATGATGTGTGCGCCATCCTTGATTGCTTGCGAGACTTCGTGGCGAATCTCTTCGATGCGCTCGCGCAGCGCTTCTCCCCCGCCAAGTACCGGGAAGAGGCCGCGAACAACGTGTGCTTGGAAACCTGGATGATTTCCATCGGCGTTCACGTGAATAATCTTTGCCAATTCATCGTTGTCGATGACCGGAAAATCGAGAGAAATTTGGCGACACGAAGCCGGGCCGGGATTCAATAGATTGTGCTCGGGGCCAATAGTTCCACCCAGGCTGGTGACGAGTTCTTCGCGAATCGCGTCTAGAGGTGGGTTGGTTACCTGCGCGAAGAGCTGTGAGAAATAATCGAAGAGCAAACGTGGCTTATCGGAGAGCGCCGCGATTGGGCTATCTGTGCCCATTGATCCCAACGGCTCAGCGCCATTCTTCGCCATAGGAGTGACGATGACGCGTAGCTCTTCTTCGGTATATCCGAAGGCGCGCTGACGACGTACAACAGAGGAGTGCGGATAAACAATGTGCTCGCGAGCCGGCAAGTCAGCGAGTTTTACAAGACCCGCATGAAGCCATTCGCCGTACGGAGCTGCTTCCGCTAATGAATCCTTGATCTCGTCATCTTCGATAATCCGACCTTGTTCAATGTCGACCAAGAACATTTTGCCTGGCTGCAAGCGACCCTTGCGCGCAATTTTTTCCGGAGCAATTTGCAATACTCCTACCTCGCTGGCCAAAACGACCAAACCATCAGTAGTCACCCAGTAACGTGATGGGCGCAGACCATTACGGTCGAGGACGGCTCCTACCTGATGACCATCGGTAAACGTTACGCACGCTGGTCCATCCCAGGGCTCCATCATTGCCGAGTGGAATTGGTAAAACTCACGTCGCTTGTGCGACATGGTTGCGTGATTCTCCCAGGCTTCAGGGATCATCATTAAGACCGCGTGTGGCAGTGAGCGACCACCTAGGTAGAGAAGCTCGAGGACTTCATCGAAAGAAGCCGAGTCTGAGCCAGAATTTTCTACAATCGGAAATAACCGCTTGAGGTCGCCAGGAATAACATCGCTGGCGAGCAGACTCTCACGAGCGCGCATCCAATTTCGGTTTCCCTTAACGGTGTTGATTTCACCGTTGTGAGCGATGTACCGATACGGGTGTGCCAACGGCCACGATGGAAATGTATTTGTTGAGAAGCGCGAGTGCACCAGCGCTAGCGGCGAGACAACACGTTCATCAGAAAGATCTGGGAAAAACTCTTCGAGCTGGAGCGTGGTGAGCATTCCCTTGTAAACAATTGTTTGGGAGGAGAACGATGGGAAATAAATCGGAAGCGCGTGTTCGGCGCGCTTGCGCATGGCGAATGCAAGTCGATCGAGGTGGATTCCGCTTTCGCCGCCCTGGCCGGAGACAAATAGTTGTTCGAAGTTTGGCATGACTGAAAGCGCGGTCTTGCCCAACGATGTCGAATTAATTGGAAGTGAACGCCATCCAATAACAGTTAAACCTTCTTCGGCGGCAATTTTTTCAATCGCAGCCTTGTCAGAGAACGACGTGTCGACGAAGGCGATGCCTGTTGCGTATGAACCAGCGGGTGGTAAATCAAATCCAGATACTTCCCGATAAAACTCATCAGGGACGCGAATCAATATGCCAGCGCCATCACCACTATCGGGTTCGGCTCCGGTCGCGCCACGGTGTTCCATATTGCGAAGCGCGGTAAGCGCTTGCGAGACAATCTCGTGTGTTGCTTTTTTATTGAGCGTCGCAACCATCGCAACTCCACACGCATCGCGCTCAAGCGCAGGATCGTAGAGTCCTTGTGCGGTTGGTACTGATGAGAAAAGTGTCATGACGCCCCCGTTGAACGGTCGGGACGGCGGTGGCCCAACATGCCTAAGCCGCGAACGGCTTCAGCGAGTGCGAAATCGTAGCAACTGCGAGGCGGTATTCGATAGCCGAATTGGCCAATGCACCGGGTAGATCTATGCCCCAGAGGCGTGAACTAGAGCACCTATTCCGGCGGTAATCGCGGTACCGATCGCCCCACCAATGAGCACGCGAGCGGTTGTTCGGCCGAGCGGAGAACCCGAAAGGCGAGCACTGATGACTCCGGTGCCAATAAGCCCGAGCGCGCCGAAGAAGAGGATTGAGGCTGACTTATGGCCAGCTATAGGCACAACCGCGCCAATAAACGGAATGACTCCGCCGATCGTGAATGAAATTGCCGAAGCAACTCCTGCTTGCACAGGTCGAGCTTTGGTATGTTCGAACTGGCCGAGTTCATCGCGAAGATGTGTTTCTAGCGCGTTGTGTTCGGTCAGCGCTTTGGCGACTTCGGCTGCGAGCGAGTCGGTCAAGCCGCGTTCCCGGTAAATTTGAGTGAGCTCCTCGAGTTCGCCCTCTGGGTCCGCGAGCAAATGCTCCATCTCCATAATGCGGTCACTCTCTTCGATATCACTTTGCGATCGAACCGAGATGTACTCGCCCACTGCCATCGACATCGCGCCGGCAGCGATGCCCGCCAAACCAATCGCAGCGAAGTGATTCTGCGCCTTGGCGGCCGCAACGCCAATCAAGAGTGAAGCTATCGAAACCAATCCATCATTCGCTCCAAGTACGGCGGCGCGCAACCAACCAGCCTTGTGTACCTTGTGATGGAGGTTGCGCTGATAAACCTCTTCAATTCCCATGGCTAAATCTTATCCAGAGTCGAGGCGCTACGCGGCCTGAGAGTTCGTCGAAACACCACCCACGTGGACCAGATGAACAAGAAACCACTGACCCAAACATTGATGCGTAGGCCCAAGAGGAGGTGCGCGGGGTCTATCCGCTGCGTTTCAATCCACGTCCGACCGAACGTGTACAGCGAGATGTAGGCAAAGAACATGGTGCCGGGTCGGCGCAATAAATATCGAGACAGATAGGTCAATATCGCAGCGCCGATGAAGCACCATAACGCTTCGTAGAGAAAGGTCGGTTCGAAGGTGGCGAATTGCTCAAAGCCGTGTGGACGTTTTTCGACCGGGACGTTGAGCGCCCACGGGAGCGTGGAAGGCCGACCAAAGAGTTCGCCGTTGAAATAATTACCAAACCGTCCGATTCCTTGCGCAATCAAGAGCGTTGGTGCCAGTGCATCAGCCAGGGTTGAGAATGTGGTCGACCGTCTCTTGCGCCTAAAAGCAACGTATGCGGAGAGCGCACCTAACGAGATAGCTCCCCAAATTCCCATCCCGCCTTGCCAGATTTTTAGCGCATCGATGGGATGGCCGCCAGCGCCGAAGTAAGCATCGGGCGAGGTGATCACGTGATAAATCCGCCCGCCGATGATTCCCATTGGAATTACGACAACCGCAATATCGAGAATCTCGTCGGGGTCTCCGCCCAGTCGTTTATATCGAGCTCGTCCGATTATCAGCGAAGCGATAATCCCGGCAAGGATGCAGAGCGCGTAATAGTGAACCGTGAAAAATCCCCACGACAGCGCTGAGTGCGCTGGCGTGGGGATAAAAGCCTGAGGGATTATTTTGCCCCGGCGTCAGTCAACGCCTTCTTGAACGCGACTGGATCCATGTATTGGGTGTTGCGATCTAATTCTTTACCGTTGACGAAAACGGTTGGTGTCGCATTGACGTTCTTGGCCGCTGCATCTGCTTCGATG